>NZ_JBFRFC010000011.1:0-237680 GCF_052114625.1 Stenotrophomonas sp. 2YAF26
GTCCGGTTGCGGGGGACGCTGCAAGTACGTCCCTGTAAGCTCGGTCGCGCCATCCATGGCGCTCACGCCCCCGCAACCGGACCCACCCCGCCTTCGACAGATTTCTGCGATCTGGCGAAATTGCATGGCGTGCTCTTGGTGGGTTTCGACCGCGCTGCTGTTGGTAGGTGTCGACCTTGGTCGACACGTAGATCCACGCCATGCGTGGATGCTTTTCGATCAATTGTCGAAATATTCGATTTCGATGGACATTCATCCACGCATGGCGTGGATCTACTGACCACCGGGAAACTGTCGAAGGTGGGGCACTGTGGGTTTGCGGGGTGTGAGCCGCATGGATGCGGCGACCAAGCCTACACGGACGTACTTGCGGCGGCCCCGCAAACCCACAGTGCCCCGCCATCCCACGGAATGCCAGCTGTCGCTGTCGCTGTTGCCGTTGCTTCGGCTCGTAGCAGGTGCAGGGCGCAGCCCTGCCGAACCCCTTTACCCCCGCGGTCGGCCGCGCGAGGGCACCAGTGCGAACGTATCCACCGCCAGCTTCTCGGCATGGTTCAACCACGCGCGGATTTCCAGATCATCCACTTCGTGGTCGAGCCCGAATGACACGTTGATCTTGCCATCGGCATCGGGCTGCACCCACTGCTGGGCCAGCACCACCTTGCGCTGCGAGGACACCGCTTCGATCCAGAAACCGCGATCCGGGCGCGTGCTCGCCACCAGCTGCAGCATGTACTGGCCGGCGCGGGTACGGCGGCCCTTCTGCGTGATCATGTGTGCCTGGCGCACGCTGGGGCGGGGGCCCTGGAACGCATCCAGTGGTGCATCCACGTCGATGCCGTTGCGCAGCTGGCCGTCCCGGTACAGCTTGATGCCGTTGTCGCGGTTCACCAGCAGCGCGCACCAGTCGCCGTCGGCCGAGCCATCCTCGAACGCGGTGCAGCGATCAACGTAGGCGAGCGTGTTGTCCGGGTCGGCATCGTCGAACTGGCGCGAGGTGTTTTCCAGGTACACCGATTTCAGGTCCCAGTCCTTGTCGTATTCCAGCAGCACCGGCGGCTGCACGTGCTGCAGGCCCACCACCACCTGGTCATGGCCGTCGATCTTCAGCTGCCGCGTCGGCTCACCCAGCCACAGCGAGCGGGCGAAGGCCAGGTACTGCGGATAGTCGCGGCCGCCATCGCGGCGTGCCGCGGCGCTGGCACTCGGCGCGCGCTTGTCGTCCAGCAGCGAACGGCCAAAGCCCATCGTCTGCAGGTTCGGATCGAGCAGGCTGAGCAGGGTGGCCCCGGAATCCAGGGTCGAGCCGTCTTCAGCGGCCAGCTGGCGCGGGGCGACGCCATCACCGAGGAACAACAGCAGGTTCTCGCGCTTCTGCTTGGTCAGGATATGGCTGAGGTCATTGGGCATGGCCAGGTGATCGGAGGCGATCACGATCAACGTGTCCTTGCCGTACGGGCTGGCCTGGATGCGTTCGACCAGCTGCGAGATCAGGCGGTCGGTGCACTTGAGCGCATTGAGCATGCCGATGTTGCCGTACTGGCTCTGGTAGCGCTCGCCCTTGCAGGCCACCGGCAGGTGCCCGGCCGGGTGGTGCGTGTCCATGGTCAGCGTGGTCAGCATGAACGGCGCATCCTGTCGCGACAGCTGCTCGAAGCGCTGGTAGGCGGTGTCCAGCAGCACGTCGTCATGCACGCCCCACGCCGAGTAGTGGATACGGCCGATCTTCTTCTGCTGCTTGAACCACGCCAGGTCATGCACTTCATCGAAGCCGTGGCTGGCCAGGAACTGGCCCTTGCCGGCGAACTGGCCGTTGGCACCACCCAGGTAATGGTTGGTGTAGCCCTGCTGCTTGAGATAATCACCCAGGCACACGGCCTTGGGCAGGAAGCTGCCCATGCGGTCCATGCTGTTCTCATCACCCTGCGAGGTGGTCAGCGGCACGCCGCACATCGACGACACCAGGCCGGCGATGGTCCAGCCACCGCCTTCGGCCGAGGCCAGACCGCGTACATCCAGCGACCTGGCCGCCAGGCGGTTGAGATTGGGCATCAGGCCGGGAAACACGGCCTCATCCAGATAGGTGCGCTCCAGGCTCTCGCCGTAGATCCAGACGATGTTGCGTGGGCGCTGCAGGGCCTGCGTGGGCACCTGGTATTCGGGGGCGATACGGGCGAAATCCACCGGGCGCAGCTGCTGGTACAGGCGTTGGCCATCGCGGGCCAGTGGGCTGATCATGATCGCCGCCACCCACAGCGCGGCGAAACCGGCAAACCACGCACCACCGGCCGTGGGGCGGCGCCAACGCTTCACCCGCGTAGCGAACAGCGGCAGCAGCGACACGGCGGCCAGCACGATGAAGCCGGCGATATAGCCCTTGAAGTCGGCGACACCGGCGCCTTCCATGTCCGCACCCAGGTGGTACAGGGTGGCGGCGTTGAGTCCGTCGCCGGACAGCTTGTCGATCAGCCACCAGGCACTGAGCGCCAGCAGCAACAGCGAGAACAAGCCTGCTTTCCACCACACCCACTTTGCGGACGCGAGGAACAACCAGGACAGCAGCAACAGCGACAGCAGCAGAATCCAGAGCATAGGCAGCTTCGGCAGTGACGGGGTGGCGATGGACGTCGTACCGACGCGTGTCCATCCGACCGGCGCTGCTGCAAGCACATCTGCATGACAGGCCGATGACCCGATAGTGCATGCACGAACCTGACTGAAATGTTTGTTGAAATCGTGCGCGCGATATCATGCCGCGAACGTAAAACGAGCGTGAAAACTCACGCTCGATTGCATTAAAAACCGCATGAATTCACTGTTTTCGCTGATCCACGTCGTGCGTGGATACGACGCTATCGATGCCCGCGTTCCTCGCGCGAGCGCGCACGGCGATCGAACAACAATGCGCTGGTCACGATGCCCAGCCCAAGCACCACGCCGATCAACAACAGCACCAGTGCGATGGCGGGATAGCCCAGCACATGCCAGCCCGTGTCGATCTTCATCATCATTGCCGCCGCCATGATCAACGCGGCGCTGATGATGCCGGCGGCCACGCGGTTGGCGATCTTCTGCAGGTTCTCCATCAGCCGCGATTCTTCCAGCCCGGTCACCTTCATCTGCAGGCGGTTCTCGGCCAGCAGCGCCATGATGTCCGACAGCTTGCGCGGCCCGTCGCGCAGCAGTTGCTGCAGCTCCATCGCCTCGCTGGCCAGGTTGGCGGCCGACAGCGATTTTTTCAGGCGCGCACGCATCACGTGTTGCAGCTGGCGTTCGACGATGCGGCGCGTATCAAGGTCTGGTGCCAGCAGGCGGCATACGGTTTCAAGGTTGAGCAGCGCCTTGCCCAGCAGGCTCAGCTCCGGCGGCGTGCGCAATCCGGACGAGGTGGCAATGCGCACCATGTCCAGCACCACGCGCCCTTCGGAGAAATTGGCGCTGGCGGCATAGCGTGCGATCAGCTGGCCGGTCTCGCGCAGGTAGCGCTCCTCATCGAATGCCTCCAGCCGCGTGCTGATGCTGATCAGGTCGTCGGCCACTTCCTCGCCGCGGCCATCGACGGCGGCAAACAGGATCTTCAGCAGGCGCTCGCGCAGCCGCGGTGGCATGTGCGCGACCATGCCCAGGTCGAAGATGGCCAAGCGCCCATCAGGCATCACCCGCAGGTTGCCGGGATGCGGGTCGGCATGGATTTCGCCGTGCACGAAGATCTGGTCCAGGTAACCGCGGATCAGCGCCGCCGCCAGCGGATCCATCGCCTGTTCGGTGCGGCGCACATCGGGAATGGCATCCACGCGCACGCCGGTGGCCAGTTCCATGGTCAGCACGCGATGGCTGCTGTAGTCCCACAGCGGCTGCGGAATCCACAGGCGCCGGAACGGCTTCAAGTGCCGGCCGAAGCGCGACAGGTTCTCGGCCTCGGCGTGGTAGTCCAGCTCCTGCATCAGCGTCTTGGCGAATTCGTTGAGCCAGTCGCGCAGGCGCACGCGGCGACCGATCTGGGTCAGATGGTCGGCGGCCAGGGCGAAGCTGCGCAGCACTTCCAGATCCGAACGCAGCTGCGCGGCCACTTCGGGCTTCTGCACTTTCACCGCCACCTCGCGACCGTCATGCAGCACCGCGCGGTGCACCTGGGCGATCGACGCGCAGCCCAGCGGTTGTGGGTCGAATGCGGCGAACAGCTTGTTCACCGGTGCACCCAGTTCCTGCTCGACGATGGCGTGGATGCGTTCCACCGGAATCTCGGCCACCTTCTCCTGCATCCGCTCCAGCGCAGTGGCGAACTCCACCGGCACCATGTCCGGGCGGGTCGACAGCATCTGCCCGAGCTTGACGAAGGTGGGCCCCAGTGCTTCCAGGTCACTGACGAACTGCTCCGGATTGCCGTCCGGTGGCACGTCGGTGTGGCTGCCGGCAGCGTCCAGGTTCATGCCGGAGAACACGCCGGAATGGCGGTAGCGCATCAGCAGGCGCAGGATCTGGCTGCGCCGGTTCATGCCCCGGATCAGCGGGGGATTGCCTGTGGCGGTGGACGGATTGCTCAAACGACACTCCTCGAAGACGACGACCCGATGTCCGTGATCCCGCCGCCGGCGAGACCGGATTACGCTTCCAGTGTCCCTGCCGCCCGGTGGGCGCGCGGTGAACCCGCTACCGCAGGTGGCGCCGGATCGGTCAGAATCCGCTCATTCCCTTTACTGGATCCCCCATGGCCGGTGCCAGCCTGTTTGCCCTGCTCGACGATATCGCCTCCCTGCTCGACGACGTCTCGGTACTGACCAAGGTCGCCGCCAAGAAGACCGCCGGCGTGCTGGGCGACGACCTGGCGCTGAACGCGCAGCAGGTGACCGGCGTCAACGCCAACCGCGAGCTGCCGGTGGTGTGGGCGGTGGCCAGGGGCTCGCTGGTGAACAAGGTGATCCTGGTGCCGGCGGCGCTGGCGATCAGCGCGCTGGAAGCCTGGCTGCACAGCCGCGGCTGGAACGTGCCGCTGATCGTGCCGCTGATGATGATCGGCGGCGCCTTCCTGTGCTTCGAGGGCGTGGAGAAGCTGGCGCACCGGTTCCTGCATTCCGCCGATGAGGACGCCGAACACCAGGCTGAGCGACGCAAGGCGCTGGCCGATGCGCAGGTGGACATGGTCGCGTGGGAAAAGGACAAGGTGAAGGGCGCGATCCGCACCGACTTCATCCTCTCGGCCGAAATCATCGTGCTGTCGCTGGGCGTGGTTGCGACGGCGTCGTTCATCAACCAGGTCAGCACCCTGGTGGTGATCGCGCTGGCGATGACCGTGTTCGTCTACGGGCTGGTCGCCGGCATCGTCAAGCTGGACGACCTGGGCCTGTACCTGTCGCGCAAGGGCGCCGCGCTGGCGGCAGTTGGCCGCGGCCTGCTGGTGTCGGCACCGTGGCTGATGAAGTTCCTGTCGGTGGCCGGTACCGCGGCGATGTTCCTGGTCGGCGGCGGCATCCTGGTGCACAACGTGCCGGCGCTGCACCACGCGGTGCAGGCGCTGGGCGGGGAAGGCCAGTGGGGCTGGCTGGTCAACGCGCTGGGCAACATGGTGGTCGGCATCATCGCCGGTGCCATCGTGCTGGCGGCGGTGACTGGCGTGCAGAAGCTGCGCGGCAAGTAAGCGCCGGCCCACTGCCCGGTAGAGGCCGACCTTGGTCGGCGGTTTTATTCCCGCAAGCACCAACCAAGGTTGGCACCCACCGACGAGCTAGCCCGCGTGTACCCGGTTCTTGCCTTGGCGCTTGGCCGCGTACAGCGCGTCATCGGCGCGTCGCAGCAGCGTATCGGCATCGTCGCCTGGCTGCCATTGCGCCAGGCCCGCACTGAAATGCACGGGTATGCGCCGCTCCTGCAGGGTCAGCACGCGATGCGCCAGTGAGCGCTGCAGCCGCTGCACCGTGGCCATGCTGTCCGCGCCGGGGGTTTCGGGAAGCACCAGCACGAACTCGTCGCCGCCCAGCCGGGCGATGCCATCGGTGGCACGCAGCAGCAGGCGGCACACCGCCACCAGGTGCTGCAGCAGCGCGTCGCCGCCGGCATGGCCGTGTTCGTCGTTGGTCTGGTGGAAATCATCCAGGTCGATCACCGCCAGTCCGAGCGGCGAGTGGTTGCGTGCGGCGCGGGCCAGCTCGCGCTGCAGCAGTTCATCCAGGCCACGGCGGTTCAGGGCCTGGGTCAACGGGTCGATACGCGCCAGATCGCCGGCCGCGCGCAGATCCTGCTCCAGCTGGTTGATGCGCTGTTCGGCGCGTTCCACTTCCTGCCGCGCGCTGGCCAGGTGATCGCGCGCCTGCGCCGCCTGCTGCTGCACTTTGCCGGTGTCCTGCATCACTTCCTGCAGCAGGTGGTTGAGGTCGGCGATGCTGCGCGCCTCGCGCAACTGCAGCGCGTAGCTGCCGATGCGGTCGTGGTATTCACCGGTGCTGGCAGCCATGCCATCCATGCGCTCGATGAACTCGCCCATCAAGCTACGCATGGCCGCTTTCGAATCGTCGATTCCCTGCCGCAGCAGGCCCTGCTTGTAGATCACCTCGCGCAGCTCGGCGCGGGTGCGCTCGACCGATTCGGCTTCCAGCGGCCCGGCCAGCAACTGGCGCACGGCCGCGATCTGGCCCTGCAGCCAACTGCGGTCATCCAGCAGCTCGCTGACGTTCTCCAGCAGCAGGGCGAACAACTCAAGCAACAACGCCTGCTGTTCCTGCCAGCTTTCGGCGCGCACGCCGATCTGGTGGCCCAGCTCGCGCGCGCCCTGTTCGATCGGTTCCAGTGCCGCGCCCGGTTGCCATTGGCGCAGGCGTACGGCCAGGGCCTGCGCCTGCTCGCGCAGGTCGGGATCGTGCTGCAGCAGCGCGACCACCGCGCCGCCCAGCAGCAACCGCAGCTGCTCGGACAGGCGCAGGCTGTCGGGCTGGCCATCGGGCGAGTGCTGGTCGATGGTGCGGATGTATTTATCGATCAGCTGCCGCATCGCCCGGCCATAGCGCGGCCAGTCGGCACTGGCCTGCGCCGATTGCAGGCGATCACCCATGTCGCCCAGCTCACCCGGCAGGGTGGCCATGCCATTGGCGAAGGCGGCCAGCAGCGGCTCGGGGGCATCGGCCCCGGCAAACAGCTGCTGCAACGCCACGCTGCCACCACCCTGCAGTACCACCCGATCGCCGCGCCCGTCATCGACCACCGCGCGCACGCGCGCAGGCGGCCCGATGGCGGTGCCGGGGGCAGGGCGGGGGTCGGGCTGGTCCGTCATGGAACGCATCCTGGGATGGCAGGGGGGCTGGTCACAGCATATCGGCGCAACCGGCGGTGGCTTGAACCGATAGGATGGGTGACAGGATGCCGCAGTGGAGGTGGGTATGCGTGTGATGTTGCTGGGGGCGACGGGACTGGTCGGAGGCCACGCCCTGTCGCAGCTGCTGGCCGACCCCCGCTGCAGCGCCGTGGTCGCGCCCAGCCGCCGCCCGCTGGCTGCGCCGCACGGGAAACTGCACAACCCGGTGCTCGACTTCGCCCGGCTGCCCGATGCGCCGGACTGGGCCCGGGTGGACGCGGTGATCTGCGCCCTGGGCAGCACCATCGCCCAGGCCGGCAGCCGCGAGGCGTTCCATCGCATCGACCACGATTACCCGCTGGACTTCGCCCGCCTGGCCCTTGCGCAGGGTGCCCAGGCCTTCGCGCTGAACTCGGCCGCAGGCGCCAACCCGCGTTCGTCGATCTTCTACAGCCGGGTCAAAGGCGAGCTGGAGCGCGACCTGCGCGCGTTGGGTTTCCCGTCGCTGACGCTGGTGCGGCCGGGGCTGATCGGCGGTGAGCGGCAGGAGGTCCGCCGTGGCGAACACTTCGCGCTGCAGGTGCTGGGTGTGCTGGGGCCGATGTTGCCACGTGCTTGGCGGATCAATCCGGCACCGGAGATTGCACACGTGCTGGTGGATGCGGCGCTGGCGGCAAAGCCGGGCGAGCACGTGGTGCCGTCGCGCGATCTGGTCGGCTGATGTCCCGCGCGCTGCGCCTGAACCAGCTGCTGCAGGTGCTGCGCCGCCATCGCCGGCCGGTGGCCGGGCAGGCGCTGGCCGAAGAACTGGGCATCAGCCTGCGTACGCTGTACCGCGATATTGAAACGCTGCGCGAGCAGGGCGCCGATCTGCGCGGGGAAGCCGGTGTCGGCTACCAGCTGGAACCGGGCGATGTGCTGCCGCCGCTGACCTTGCCACCGGCCGAGATCGACGCGCTGGTGCTGGGCCTGCGCTGGGTGGCGGCACGCACCGAGCCGGCCCTGGCCGAGGCCGCGCGTGATGCCCTGGCGCGCATTGCGCATGTGCTGCCGGCGGCGCGACGCGAGGCGCTGCGTGACAGCGGCCTGCGGGTGGGTCCATCGCGTACGACGGCCAAGGTACCCCCGGCGCGCCTGCAGGCCGTGCGCGAAGCGGTGGGCACGCAGCAACGGCTGCAGTTCGCCTACGAAGATGCGCAGGGCCGGCGTACCGAGCGCGTGGTCTGGCCGTTCGCACTGGGGTACTTCGATGAAGTGCCCATGCTGGCGGCGTGGTGCGAGGGCCGCGAGGACTTCCGTCATTTCCGCCTGGATCGCATTCGCCATGCGCGTGCGTTGGAAGAGCACTACCTGGTGCCACGCGCGACCTTGTTGCGGCGCTGGCAGAAGGCGCAGGGCATCGCTCCGGATTGGCTGGACCGTTCGTGACGAGGTCGAGCTTGCTCGACCGCTTCCGGTCGTTGCTCTGGCTTTGGTAGGTGTCGAGCTTGCTCGACGCTCTTGCTCTTCGCTCTCTGCGCTCGGTAGGTGTCGAGCTTGCTCGACGCTCTTGCTCTTCGCGGAGAGCAGTCGAGCAAGCTCGACATCTACCAAAGCCAGAGCAGCAGCAGTCGAGCAGGGTCGACGCTGCTGACACGATCTGTCAGCAGGGCAGGGCCACCATGACCGCTCCCAACCACGGAGCTTCCTCATGTTCAAGCCAAGCACCCTGCTGCAGTACGTGCGCGACGTTGACACCAGCGCCACCTTCTACAGCGGCATCCTCGGCACGGCACCGGTCGAACAGTCGCCCGGCTTTGCCCTGTTCCTGCTCGGCGATGGCGCCGCACTCGGCCTGTGGCAGCGCGATGACGTGCAGCCGCCAGTGGATGCGGAGGGCGGTGCAGCCGAGCTGGCGATGGTGGTGTCAGATGCAGCAACGGTGCAGCGCATGCACGACGAGTGGCGCGGGCTTGGCGTGCGCATCGCCCAGGCGCCGGTGACGCTGGAATTCGGCCACACCTTCGTCGGGGTCGACCCCGATGGTCACCGGCTGCGTGTCTACAGCCGCGCCGAGGGCATGGTCGCGCGCGATTGATCCTCCCCTGACGCAGAACAACGGCGAGCCCACCGCAGCGACAGGTCGTTCAGTAGATCCACGCGATGCGTGGATGGCGCGCGATCCAGCAGGCACAAAAAAACGCCGGGCAATGCCCGGCGTTTTTTCAACTCATGTGCCAACCAAGGTTGGCACCTACCGGTCAGCTGGCCAGAGCCAGATCGTCCATCATCGCGCGCAGGAAGCGGGCCGCTTCACCGCCGGTGGCGGCGCGGTGGTCGAAGGTCACCGACAGCGGAATGACCTTGTGCGCTTCCACGCCGCCCATCACCGGGGTCATCTGGTGGCGGGCACGGCCGGCACCGACGATGGCCACGCACGGCGGCACCACGACCGGGGTCGCGTAGCGGCCGGCGAACATGCCGAAGTTGGACAGCGAGATGGTGTAGCCGCTCAATTCCGAGGCCGCGATCGAACGCGCTTCCACCTGCTCGCGCAGACGGTTCACGCCTTCACGGATGCCACGCGCGTCGAGCATGTCGGCGTTGCGCAGGGCCGGCACGAACAGGCCGTCGTCGGTATCCACGGCGATGCCGATGTCCACCTGCGCGTGCAGGGTGCGGGTCAGCGCTTCACCGTCGAACCAGGCGTTCATCGCCGGCACCTTCTGCGCGGCGACCACGATCGAGCGCACCAGGCGCGCGGTGACGTCGTTGCCCGGCAACCAGGCGTGGATGTCGGCGTCGTCGTTCAGCGTGGTCGGCACGACCTTGCTGTGCGCATCGGCCATGACGCGGGCCATGTTGCGGCGCACGCCCTTCAGCGGTTCCGGCTGGCCCTTGGCGACCACGCCCGGCGGCTGGGTGCGCATCGGCTTGCCGGCAGCGGACAGCGGGGTGCGTGCGTCGGACTGTACCGGTGCGGCCACCTGGGCCGGCGCCGGTGCGGCGGCAGCCGGTGCAGCAACCGCTGCCGGAGCCGCGCCGATCTTCGCGCTGCCGTCGGCTGCGGCCTGTTTGACGTCGGCCATGGTCACCGCGCCATCGGCGCCGGTGGCACGTACGCGGCTCAGGTCCACGCCCAGCTTGCGCGCGGTGGCACGCACCGCCGGCACGGCCTTGACGCCGCCCACGGCCAGCGCCTGTTCGGCATGCACAGCGTTGGAGCTCTGCATCGCGCCGACCACGGTGCCGGCGTCATCACGCTCGGCGGCAGCCGGCTTGGCTTCTCCAGCGGCCACCGGGGCGGCTGCGGTGGGCAGCGGCGGTGGCGTCGGAGCTGCCGCAGCAGCCGGAGCGGCATGGCCGTGGCTGTGGCCGGTGTCCTGGCCGTCAGCACGCTGCGGCAGGTTCGGGTCCAGCGCGAAGCTGGCCAGCACCGCGCCGGTCGTGATGATGTCGCCGGCAGCGCCGGACAGCTTCAGCACCGTGCCGGAGAACGGCGAGGGCACTTCGACGACGGCCTTGGCGGTCTCCATCGAGACCAGCGGCTCGTCCAGCTTGATCACATCGCCTTCCTTGACGAACCACTCGACGATGGTCGCGTCCGGCAGGCCTTCGCCCAGGTCGGGCAGGTTGAAGTTCTTGGTCTGGCTCATTTGCAGTTCTCTTCCAGCAGTTCCAGTTCGCGGGCAGGCAACCAGCCCGTCGCGCCATTGGCGCGCTCGGACCACCACCACCCGCCGTGTTCGTGATGAAGCTTGACCATCTCGCCGTTCTCCACATCCAGCTCGCGGGCGTCGTAGTCGCGCAGGGCTTCGGCGCGACCATCGTCCAACAGCTGCAACCACGCTACCGGTGCCCATCCGGCGCGCCCATCGCTGGTGCGCACCCAGGCAAACGCCGGCCATTCCTCGTCACGTACACCTACTTCGACGATCTGGCCGGTGCGGAACCGGAGCGGGTTGGGATACTGGCTGCGGTAAGCCCCGAGAAGGCGGGCCCGCATGTCAGCCTGCCGCCACCGCGCGCTTGGCCGCCGCCACGATCCGCTCCACGCTCGGCAGATACTTCATCTCCAGGCGGAACAGCGGAATGTGGGTGTCGTAACCGGTAACGCGCTCGACCGGAGCCAGCAGGTCGTAGATCGATTCCTCGGCCAGGCGTGCGGCGATTTCCGCGCCGAAGCCCGCGGTCTTCGGGGCCTCCTGCACGATCACGCAGCGGCCGGTCTTGGCCACAGACTCGGCGATGGTGGCAAAGTCCAGCGGACGCAGCGTAGCCACGTCGATGACTTCGGCACTGATGCCTTCGCCGGCCAGCTTGTCGGCCGCTTCCAGCGCTTCCTTCACCTGTGCACCCCAGGTCACCAGGGTCACGTCGGTGCCATCGCGCAGCACGAAGCACACGTCCAGCGGCAGGGCTTCGCCGTCATTGACGACCACTTCCTTGTACTGGCGGTAGATGCGCTTGGGCTCCATGTAGATCACCGGATCCGGCTCGCGGATCGCGGCCAGCAGCAGGCCATAGGCGCGCTGCGGCGAGGACGGCAGCACCACGCGCAGGCCCGGTACGTTGGTGAAGATCGCTTCGTTGGCCTCGCTGTGGTGCTCCGGCGCACGGATGCCGCCACCCCACGGCACGCGCAGCACCATCGGGCAGTGCAGGCGGCCACGGGTGCGGTAACGCAGGCGCGCGGCGTGGCAGATGATGTGGTCGACCATCGGGTACATGAAGCCATCGAACTGCGCTTCGGCCACCGGCTTCATGCCCTGTGCGGCCAGGCCGATGGTGAGGCCGGCGATGGTGGTTTCATCCAGCGGGGTGTCGAGGATGCGGTCGGCGCCGAAGCGCTGCTGCAGGCCGGCGGTGGCGCGGAACACGCCGCCGTTGACGCCCACGTCTTCGCCCAGCACCAGCACCGACTTGTCGTGTTCCAGCTCCCAGGCCAGCGCCTGGGTGATGGCTTCGATGAGGGTGATCGGGGTGTCGGTCATGTTCTGTTCTCCGCGCGCGACGGCAGCGCTGTCGGCGGCGTTGGTATGCGCGCTGGACGCGCCGTTCTTGATCTCATCCATGGCGCTGCTCCAGGGCGATCGCCTGGGCACGCTGGGCCAGCAGGTCCTGCGGCGGGTCGGCATAGAGGAAATCGAACATCGCCTCGACCGGCTGCACCGGCGTGTTGAGGTACAGGTTCACTTCCTCGTCCACGCGCTTGCCGCATTCGGCGGTCCAGGCAGCTTCTTCTTCCTCGCTCCAGACACCGGCGTTGGTCAGGTACTTGCGCAGGCGCAGCATCGGCTCGCGCTGCCAGGCATCCTTCACTTCGGCGTCGTCGCGGTAGCGGCGCGCGTCATCGGCGGTGGTGTGGTCGGACAGGCGGTAGGTCATCAGTTCCAGCACGGTGCCGCCGTCGCCGGCCAGCGCACGCTCGCGCGCCTGCAGCATGGCGGCCATCACCGCGATCAGGTCGTTGCCGTCCACCTGCAGGCAGTGCAGGCCGCCGGCCAGGCCCTTCTGTGCCAGTGTCTCGGCACCGGTCTGCGCCGAACGCGGGACCGAGATGGCCCAGCCGTTGTTGACGATGCACAGGATCAGCGGCAGCTTGTAGGCACCGGCCGAATTCAAGGCCGCGTAGAAGTCGGTCTTGGAACTGCCACCGTCGCCGCATACGGCCACCGCGATCTGCGGTTCCTTGTTGAGCTTGAACTTCAGCGCAGCGCCTGCGGCGTGCAGGCACTGGGTGGAAATCGGCACGCAGAACGGGAAGTCCTTGGCGGCATTGCCGCCGTAGTCGTTGCCGCGCTCGTCGCCGCCCCAGTACATCAGCACGTCGTGCGGGCGCACGCCACGCATGAACATCGCGCCGTACTCGCGGTAGGACGGTGCGAACACGTCGTCCTTCTGCATCGAGGCGCCGATGCCCACATGCGCGGCTTCGTGGCCGAGGCATGCGGCGTAGGTGCCCAGCTTGCCGGTGCGCTGCAGCGCGATCGACTTGCCGTCGAACACGCGCACGAACAGCATCTGCTTGAACATCGGCAGCAACGCGCGTGGGTCGCGCAGGGCTTCGGGCAGGTCATCGCGRACGAGCGTGCCGTCCGTGTCCAGATACTGCAGGTATTCGATCTTGAACTCAGCGGCAACCGTCATTGCGTACTGCACCTTCGACAGAGAAGTTACAAATGATATGAATCGCCATGTTAAGGAATGCGTACGAAAAAGCCGTCCTGCGGCGCAGCACGGCCTACCGGCCTTTGTACCCCCCACCGGGTCCATGATGCCAATAACTTCAACGTATTCAGCCATTGCTGCAAAGCATCACAAACGACGCTGGGCTGAGCGCCAGTAGAACGGCGCAAACGGTTCCACGCGCAACCACCGTTCCACAGCCCTACCGCACGCCCCGGTACGGTCATCGCGGCTGCCAGCGCGGCGGCAACGCGCTACCCTTGCCGCCCCCGATCTGGTCCCGCCCATGTCCGTCGACAACAACCAACGCGATCTCGAAGCCGGTATCCACACCGATCTGCAGGGGCGGCTGACCTACGGCGGCTACCTGCGGCTGGACCAGCTGCTCAGCGCGCAGCAGCCGCTGTCCAACCCGCCGCATCACGACGAGATGCTCTTCATCATCCAGCACCAGACCTCCGAGCTGTGGTTGAAGCTGCTGGGCCACGAGCTGGGTGCGGCGATCGGCTTCCTGCAGCGCGATGAGGTCTGGCAGTGCCGCAAGGTGCTGGCGCGCAGCAAGCAGGTGCTGCGCCAGCTGACCGAGCAGTGGTCGGTGCTGGAAACGCTCACCCCGTCCGAGTACATGGGCTTCCGCGACGTGCTGGGTCCGTCCTCGGGCTTCCAGTCGCTGCAGTACCGCTACATCGAGTTCCTGCTGGGCAACAAGAACGCGCAGATGCTGCAGGTGTTCGAGCACGACACGGCCGGGCAGGCGCAGCTGCGCACCGTGCTGGAGGCGCCGAGCCTGTACGAGGAATTCCTGAAGTACCTGGCCCGCTTCGGCCACGCCGTGCCGGCGGTGTACGAGGCGCACGACTGGACCCAGCCACACGTGGCCGACGACAGCCTGCAGCCGGTCTTCGAACGCATCTACCAGGACACCGACCGCTACTGGCGCGAGTACGCGCTGTGCGAGGACCTGGTGGACCTGGAAACCGCCTTCCAGCTGTGGCGGTTCCGCCACATGCGCACGGTGATGCGGGTGATCGGCTTCAAGCGCGGCACCGGCGGCTCGTCCGGCGTGGGCTTCCTGGCCAAGGCGCTGGAACTGACCTTCTTCCCTGAATTGTTCCAGGTACGCACCACCCTGCAGGTCGCGCCCCCGCCGGATCTGGCCTGATCCCCATTCAGCTTGGCCGCCCGCGGCTGGCTGGATCGTTTCAGATGCAAGTTCAGCGAGCAGGCTGCGACCTGCCTCAAACGGCGTGTATTTGACGTGAACGCCAGAAGTCGGTGATCCTCGCGCGTTGCTTCACCGCACATCGGACGTGCCTCCATCCACCGAACCAGGAATTCCGCATGAGCGTAAACGCCACTGCGAACACCCCAGAGCCGGCGCTGCCGGACTTCAACACCACGATGGGCCACCCGCGCCCGTTGTGGATGCTGTTCATGACCGAGTTCTGGGAGCGCTTTGCGTTCTACGGCATCCGCTGGGCGTTGGTGCTGTACATCGTTGCCCAGTTCTACAACGGCAACGCCGCCGGTGAAGGCGACGCCAGCCGCATCTACGGCGCCTACCTGGCGCTGGTGTACGCCGCGGCGATCTTCGGCGGTTACGTGGCCGACCGGGTACTGGGTTACCAGCGCTCGATCCTGACCGGCGCGATCATCATGGCCGTCGGCCTGTTCATGATCTCGCTGCCGCAGGAGCACATCTTCAAGCTCGGCCTGGCCACGATCATCGTCGGCAACGGTCTGTTCAAGCCCAACATCTCGACCATGGTCGGCAAGCTGTACGGCCTGAAGGACGAACGCCGCGACTCGGGCTTCACCATCTTCTACATGGGCATCAACATCGGCGCGATGATCGCTCCGGTGCTGACCGAGTACCTGGCCCGCAAGGTCTTCGGCACCTCGGAAATGCCGTCCTACAAGGTCGTGTTCATCGCTTCCGGCGTGGGCATGCTGATCTCGCTGGTGTGGTTCTACATCGGTCGTGCCGGCCTGAAGGGCATCGGTGCACCGCCGGCCGGTGCCGAAGGCTTCGGCCGCATCGTCATGGTGCTGGTCGGTTCGCTGTTCGCCATTCCGGTGGCCTACTTCCTGCTCGCCACCGGCGCCACCGCGCTGGCCTGGATCCTTGGCGTGATGTTCGCTGCCCTGGCCGTGCTGCTGCTGGTGGAAGGCATCCGCGAGGGCAAGGTGCAGCGCGACCGTGTGATCGCCATGCTGATCATCTTCGCCTTCAACGTCATGTTCTGGATGTTCTTCGAACAGGCCGGCAGCTCCTTCACCTTCCTGGCCGAGAACATCGTCAACCGCCAGCTGGGTGAGTGGACCTTCCCGACCGCGTGGTTCCAGTCGGTCAACTCGGTGGCGATCATCACCCTGGCGCCGATCATCGCCTGGATCTGGGTGGCCCTGGGCCGCGCCAATCCGTCCATCCCGCGCAAGTTCGGCCTCGGCCTGCTGTTCAACGGCGCGGCCTTCGCCCTGCTGATGTTCGCCCTGTCGACCATGGTCGTGGACGGCAAGATCCCGTTCTGGACCCTGTTCATGGTCTACGTCATCCAGTCCGTCGGTGAGCTGTGCCTGTCGCCGATCGGCCTGTCGATGGTGACCAAGCTGGCCCCGGTGCGCCTGGTCGGTTTCGGCATGGGCGGCTGGTTCCTGTCCACCGGCATCGGCAACAACCTGTCGGGCATCTTCGCCGGTGCGGTCAGCGGTGAAGGTGGCATGACGGTCGAATCGGCCCTGAAGGGGTATACCTTCGGGTTCTGGGCCTTGATCGGTTCGGGTGTGGTCCTGTTCCTGGTCGCGCCGCTGATCAACAAGCTGATGCATGGCGTGAAGTAATGAGAGGGTAGTGGGCATGCGTACAACGTTCGGTGGTGCAGTGGTGGCAGTGGTGTGTGCGGCGCTGATCGGCGCCTGTTCGCAGCCTCAACCTCCCGCGGCCCCCGAGCCCACGCAGCCCCTCGATACCCGCCCCACCGAGCCACCGGTCGCTGACCCCAGCGAACCGGTGGCCTCGGGCAACACCCCGGCGGCGGCCGATATCGCCGCCATTGCCGGGCTTGGCGCGCAGTTCGACCCCGCCCGCAATCCCGTTGCCGACCTGGAAACGGCCAAGGTCGAGGCCCAGCGCGGCAACAAGCGCATCATCCTGGAAGTGGGCAACGCCGCGTGCGAGCCCTGCCATGCGCTGGATGAAGCCGTGGAAGGCAATGGCGATCTGCGCCGCTTCCGTGATGCCCACTACGTGTGGGTGAAGGTCAACGACAGCGCCGAGAACCCGAACGCGGCGTTCCTCGGCCAGTTCCCGCCGCTCGAAGGCGAGCACCCGCACCTGCTGGTGATCGATGCCGACGGCACCCTGCTGGCGCCGCAGCCCAGCGAAGCAATGCGCAAGGGCAATGCCGTGCAGACCGCACGCGTGATGGCGTTCCTCAAGCAGTGGGCGCCTGACCGGTAGCGCCCGGCGTTTCCCGCCCGCTGCCCGGCCATCCACGCGTGGCGTGGATCTACAGATCATTACCCTTCGGCCGTTAATGGCAAGGACCTCACTGCGCCACCCGGCGCGACCGGAGCGCCCATGCACAGCGACCACGCCGAACGCCTGCCCGAACCTGCCAGCCCGTTGGCCGAAGGAGAGGCGCCCGATGGCGTGAGCCTGCCTGCGCAGGAAGCCCTGCTGGAGGACGCCGGCACCGGCGAAGACACGCTGGAGTTGGCACCGCCGCGGCATCGGCTGCCGCAGATCGCCCTGCCCGACAACGTGGTGCTGAAGGGCGCGGTGCAGAAGCTGGTGGAACAGAAGGCGCGGTTGGATCGACTCGCCGCCGAGGGACAGCTGGCCGGCCTGCTGCCGCCGGAATGGCACGGCAACGGCGTGCGTGCGATCGACCTGTCCAGTTTCGTGCAGGGCGTGCTGCCGTTCCTGCAGCCCGCTGAGCGTGGTGAAACCGCACCCGCCCGCCTGCCGGTGCGCCATGTGCTGGGCGACGACAGTCGCTGGGGCCTGGCCGACGTGCCCGAACCGAAGTCACTGGCCTGGTACCTGGCCAGCGATGACCGCGCCAACGCGGGCAGCAAGGATGTCGCCGAGGCCTATCTGGTCGGCGCGCTTGGCCTGGCCTGGATGCAGGAAGGGCGCAGCCGCCCCGGCTTCCTGCGTGCGATGGACCAGGACAGCCTGGCGGCCCGGGTGACCATGCTGGGCTACCCGCCGCCGAGCGAGCTGGCGTTGTACAGCGTGACCGCACACGGCCAGCCACAGATCTGGTGTGTGCATGGCCGGCGCAGGCTGCGTCCACTGGTAGCGCCTTGGTTGAGCGTGCCGCTGCTGACCGCCTATGGCGTGCCAGCACCGGTGGCGTGGCCGGGCAGCTTCCCGCCCGTCGAGGCCGTGGCCGAGGCGATTGCCGCCGCGCGTCCGGGCAAGCTGTTGCCGGAAGTGGATCTGGGCAGAGTGGTAGCGAAGATCGCCGAAGATGCCTCGTCCGAAGCGTGGCAGCCGGTCAGCCTGCTGCAGCTCAACACCTGGTCGCCGCGCTGGCCGTTCTTCCTGGGCACCTTCGTCGGCCTGCCGTCGCTGCTGCTGGTCACTGCTGCACTGGCGTTGCCCGGGGCGGTCGAAGCGGCCACTGTTGCCGCCTCGCTGGGCTTTGCCGGTGGCGCCATCGGCGCGCTTGCGGTGCCGTGGATCCATGCGCGGCGCAAGCATCTGAGCTGATCGAGTGGGTCATCCACGCATGGCGCGGATCTACTGACCAGATGCGTGCGGGCTTCGAGTAGATCCACGCCATGCGTGGATGCTCTTCCATCCAGCACTCAGGGCTCGGCAATCACCCGCAGCGCACTGGCATAGCCCTTGGCGAGACTGGTCAGGTCAAGCAGCCGGTTCAACGACAGCAGCAGCCCCGGCTGGCAGGCCTTGAGACGCTGATGTTCGAACCACGCCTGGGTGATGGCTTCCAGTGTGGCCAACGCCTCATCGATGCGCTGCAGGTCGGCTTCGCGGTCGATGGGCTCGGTAGTGGGGGGACTGGGGCGTGTCATGGCGAAGCTCCGTGGCGAAGCCGCCGGGAAGGCGGCAGGCGATGCGTGGTTGAAAGACCGCTCAAACGCGAAAACGGTGGGCACGAGGCCCCACGCACCGCCCGCCATAGGGCAGGCCCGGCTGCAGAATGCCGCCACCGCAAGATGGGCACCATTGGTGCAGCGTCGTTGCGCGTTTGAGTAACGGGCTTTCAACCCCGGCAGCGGTGCTCCGCTGTGTGCCTACCCTCAGGCCGATGGAACCGGCTGTCCAATAGGCAATGCCACTTGATGCGCGAATGGCGATACGCCAGCTCCGCCGATCAGGACTCTATCGGCCCCATTCCGAAATATCAGGCGGTAAACGCGACATGGCGAGTCGAACCCGGCCGAAAGACCGTTCGTCGGCGGGCAATGACCAACGCGCGCGTTGGGCGTCATCAATGGCCTGCGTCTGATCCCTCACCGCGCAGCCCGCGACATCATCCACATCCACGCCTGGCGTGGATCCATGTGTCGACCAAGGTCGACACCTACCAAGAGCGGCGGCGGGGGGGCGCCGCCCCGGGGTCAGACCCCTTCGCCCATCCGCTCCAGGCCATCGCCGGCCAGGCGCAGGATCAGCTTCTCCAGCATCTGCTCCTCTTCTTCGCTGAGCACCGACATCAGCTTGCGGGTGATCTCGATCACCATCGGCGCGATCGTCTCGTATACCTCGAACCCCGCCGCCGACAGCGCCAACACCGAACGGCGGCGGTCATCGCCATGCGTCTCACGCTTGATGAAACCGCGCTCCAGCAGGCGGGCCACCGCGCGGCTGACCGCCACCTTGTCCATCGCCGTGCGGTCGGAGACCTCGCTGGCCGACGACCCGGGGTACAGCGCCAGGATGGTGATCACCCGCCACTCCGGAATGGCCAGGCCATAGCGGTCGCCGTACAGCTTGGCGATGTTGCCGCTGACCCGGTTGGACAGCACGCTCAGCCGGTACGGCAGGAACTGTTCCAGGTCGAGCAGGACGTGGGAAGCACGCAGGCGGGTGGAAACGGGATCGGCGGGGCTCATGTTGCGGTGCACCTTGCTGGTGGTTTCAAGTGTAACTATAAGTATTGGGTCCGTACCCTGCATTCTCGCCGGGTCCAACCCCGCCCGCACCTGGTTTGTGCCGATGCGGCACCGATTCGGAGCCACGCCATGAATACCGCAGTCCCGTCCGCCTCGCATCCCAACCCCGGCATGCAGGTCACCACCTTCGAAAACCCGATGGGCATCGACGGCTTCGAGTTCGTCGAATTCGCCGCACCGGCCGGCCGTGGTGCCGAGCTGCACGAGTACTTCCGCAAGATGGGCTTCAGCGCGGTGCTCAAGCACAAGCAGCGTCCGATTACCGTCTATCGCCAGGGCGACGTCAACTTCCTGGTCAATGAAGACCCCGATTCGTTCGCCGCCGACTTCGCCGAAAAGCACGGCCCGTGCGCCTGCGGCTTCGCCATCCGCTTCAAGAAGCCGGGTGCGGAGGTCTACCAGACCGCGCTGGGCAACGGCGCTGAAGCCATCGCCTTCAAGCCGGAGAGCAAGGCGGTCAACGCCCCGGTCATCAAGGGCATCGGCGACTGCATGCTGTACCTGGTGGACCGCTACGGCGATGCCGGCAGCATCTTCGATGGCGACTACGAGCTGATCGCCGGCGCCGAGTTGCGCCCGAAGGGCTTCGGCCTGACCTTCATCGACCACCTGACCCACAACCTGTACTTCGGCAACATGCAGCAGTGGTCGGACTACTACGAGCGCCTGTTCAACTTCCGCGAGATCCGCTACTTCGACATCAAGGGCCTGAAGACCGGCCTGGTGTCCAAGGCGATGACCGCGCCGGACGGCATCGTGCGCATTCCGCTGAACGAATCGTCCGACCCGAAGAGCCAGATCAACGAGTATCTGGACGCGTACAAGGGCGAGGGCATCCAGCACATCGCCTGCTTCACCGAGAACATCTATGAAACGGTCGAAGCCATGCGTGCGCAGGGCGTGGATTTCCTCGACACGCCGGAGACCTACTTCGATGTGATCGACCAGCGCGTGCCGAACCACGGTGAGGATGTCGCCCGCCTGGCGAAGAACAAGATCCTGATCGACGCCGACCCGGAAACCCACCAGCGCAAGCTGCTGCAGATCTTCACCCAGAACTGTATCGGCCCGATCTTCTTCGAGATCATCCAGCGCAAGGGCAACGAAGGCTTCGGCGAAGGCAACTTCACCGCGCTGTTCGAGAGCATCGAACGCGACCAGATCCGCCGCGGCGTGCTGTAAGGTCTGCAGGCAATGCCGGCCACTGGCCGGCAAACCCTGTCCGAATGGTAGTGCCGGCCGCTGGCCGGCAACCTCTGGAGTTTCCATGTCTCCTTCCATCACCGCCCGCGGCTACCAGTCCGGTTTCGGCAACGAGTTCGCCAGCGAGGCCGTGCCCGGTGCGCTGCCCGTCGGCCAGAACTCGCCGCAGAAGGTGGCCCATGGCCTGTATGCCGAGCAGCTGACCGGTACCGCATTCACCGCACCGCGCGGCAGCAATCGCCGCAGCTGGCTGTACCGGATCCGCCCGGCGGTCACCCACGGCGAGTTCACTCCCTTCGCGCAATCACAGCTGCAGTGCGATTTCAGTGCGCAGCCGGCTTCGCCGAACCAGCTGCGCTGGAGCCCGCTGCCGCTGCCGGAGCTGCCCACCGATTTCGTCGAAGGCCTGTACACGATGGGCGGCAACGGCTCGCCCGACGCGCATGCCGGTGTCGGCATCCATCTGTACGCAGCCAACCGTGACATGGTCGGCCGCTACTTCTACGACGCCGACGGCGAACTGCTGATCGTGCCGCAGCTGGGCAGCCTGCGCCTGCTGACCGAGCTGGGCGTGATCGAGATCGAACCGCAGCAGATCGCGGTGATTCCGCGCGGCGTGCGCTTCCGCGTCGAGCTGCCGGATGGCCCGAGCCGCGGCTACATCTGCGAGAACTTCGGCACACTGCTGAAGCTGCCCGACCTGGGCCCGATCGGTTCCAACGGCCTGGCCAATCCGCGCGATTTCGAGACCCCGCATGCCGCGTTCGAAGACGTCGACGGCGATTTCGAACTGATTGCCAAGTTCGACGGCCGCCTGTGGCGTGCGCCGATCAATCATTCGCCGCTGGACGTGGTCGCCTGGCACGGCAACTACGCGCCGTACCGCTATGATCTGCGCCGCTTCAACACCATCGGCTCGATCAGCCACGACCACCCGGATCCGTCGATCTTCCTGGTGCTGCACTCGCCCAGCGACACCCCGGGCACCAGCAACATGGACTTTGCGATCTTCCCGCCGCGCTGGCTGGTGGCGCAGAACACGTTCCGTCCGCCGTGGTTCCACCGCAACATCGCCAGCGAGTTCATGGGCCTGGTGCATGGTGCCTACGACGCCAAGGCCGAAGGCTTCGTGCCGGGCGGTGCGTCGCTGCACAACTGCATGAGCGGCCACGGTCCGGATGCCCCGACCTTCGACAAGGCCTCCAATGCGGACCTGTCCAAACCGGATGTGATCAAGGACACCATGGCCTTCATGTTCGAGACCCGTGGGGTGATCCGCCCGACCGCGCAGGCGCTGGCAGCAAGCCACCGGCAGGGCGATTACCAGCAGTGCTGGAACGGCCTGCGCAACAATTTCCGTTGATCGTCCGCATCCACGCATGGCGTGGATCTACTGCACCACGCACACGGATGGATCCGCGCCATGTGCGGGTGCGCTATCGCGCTTCCCAGTAGATCCACGCCATGCGTGGATGCTGTTCACCGGTTCAGGCAATGGCCGCGAACGCGCTGCAATGCTCCACCGGCAGCGCCTCCATCAGCCGCTGCCGCACGCGCTGGCAGTACCCTTCCGAGGTCAGCGCCGGCAGCACCTGCAGCGCCGATTGCATCACCCGCAGCACCTCGCCTTCGGCACGCGCCTGCTGCAGGTCGCGGAACAGCGCCGCTGCGTTGGGATGCCGCTGCATCTCCAGGATTCCCAGCACATAGATGCGCGCGGCTACCAGCGAGCGGCGGCGCTCGACCGGCGCCGCAGAAGCGGCAGTGACTGACGGCGCCAGCGGAGCCGGCATCGCAACCGGCGCAGGCGGCGTGGAGGCGGGTACGTCCGCAGCGGTCACCAGGTAGCCGCCCTGGATCATCTGGATCACCATCGCTGCCGCGTCCTGCCCAAGCAGTGCGGTCAGCTCGGCGATGCTGCGCTGGCCATCACACAGGATCAGCAGCCGTCGCTGGCGCATGTCCAGCGGTGCGCGGTGGGCCTGCAGCGCGGTTCGGGCGAGGTCGGTCTTGCGCGGTTGCATGGGGAGGACAGCCAAGTCGGTGCTCGCCCAGCCTGAATGAGGGCGATGAAACCGCGATGACAATGCAGCGCCTGCACGCCGGCTGCGGTAGCGTGCACCCACCCTGTGCCAAGGATCCGCACCGATGAAGCATCTCCCGATGGCCGGCCTGCTGCTGTTGTCGTTGGCCGCCTGCAACCGTAGTCCCGACACCGCCGCACCGGCAGCGCCGCCCGCCGCCACCGCACCGGCGAAGGATGCCTCCGTCCCCGCCGACGCCGATCTGGCCACCGCTTCGCCGGTGGATCCGCGCAGCGACAGCCCGGCACGCCTGGATGGCTTCGGCGGCGCCACGCTGGGCGCGGGCATCGCCGAGGTCCGCAGTGGCTTCGGCACCCCCTTGCAGGGTCTGGGTACCGATGCCGCTGGCAAGCCGCTGCCTGCCGACGATGCCAATGAAGGCTGCTACTTCCTGCGCCCGCAGGGGGCCGAAGACCCGCGTCTGATGTTCGAGGCGCGCAAGCTGGTCCGCTACGACGTTCGCAGCCAGGCGATCGTCGCGCCCGGCGGCGGCCGGGTCGGCATGACCCTGGGTGAGCTGCAGGTGCTCTATCCCGAGCGCGCCGACGTCGGCCCGGACAAGTACGACGACAAGGCCCAGCACCTGCGCGTGCGCCCGGCGCAGGAGGGAGCGGCGATCATCGACTTTGCACTCGGCGCTGACGGCAAGGTCGGCGCCTGGCGGGTCGGCAGGACCCCGCAGGTGGACTACGCCGAAGGCTGCGGCTGATCGGCCATCCTCGGCTCACCCGCCGTGGGTGGGCCGAGCGTAGAATCGCGCCACGACCGCTGGGGAGCGCCCGATGATCGCTATTGCCATTGCCTGGTTCCTGCTCGGCCTGCTATTGCTGGCCCTGGGTGGGGACTCCATCGTCAAAGCCGTGTCCGGCCTGGCGCAGCGTTTCGGCGCCAGTGCATTCACCGCAGGCCTGCTGTTGCTGGGCATCACCACCTCGCTTCCGGAGCTGGCGGTCAACGCCCGCGCGCTGGTGGTGGGCCAGCCGGAGCTGGCCTTGGGCAATGCCGTCGGCAGCAGCGTGGTCAACCTCGGCCTGACCCTGGCGGTGGCCGCGATGGTGGCGCCGTTGCTGCTGCGCGCGCGCCTGCAGGCCGTGCTGTGGTGGGGGCTGCTGGCCGCGGGCCTGCTGCTGATCGTGTTCGGACTCGATGGCCGGCTGCTGCGCTGGGAGGCCGGCGTGCTGGTGGCAGGGTTCGTGGTGGTGCAGTTCCTGCTGTTGCGACGCGGGCGCCATGAGAGCGCCGAGGTACAGGCGATCATTGCCGAGTCGGCCCTGAGCCGCACCAGCCTGCCGTTGAACGTGCTGCGCCTGCTGGTTGCCGCACTGGCGTTGTATTGGGGCGCGCGCCTGGTGGTCGGTGCCGCCGCTGATTTCGGCGCCGCGCTGGGCTGGACGCCGCTGCTGGTGGGTCTGCTGCCGGTGGCGATCGGCACTGCGTTGCCGGAGGTGGCGGCCGCGGTCGCGGCAGCACGCCGTGGTCACGGCGACATGGTGCTGGGCCACGTGCTCGGCTCCAGCGTGGTCAACCTGATGCTGGTGATCGGTGCGATGGGGCTGCTGCAGCCGCTGGCATTGCCGGCCTCGTTCGTGCGCCTGGAACTGCCGGCGCTGCTGGCCTTCGCACTGGTGCTGTACCCGATGTTGCGCGGCGACCTGCGCATCAGCCGCATCGAAGGTGCGGTACTGCTGGGCGCGTTCGTGGCCTGGCTGGGGCTGGAAATCGCGCTGGTCACACCGGTCTGAGGTAGTGCCGGCCGCTGGCCGGCAACCTCGGCGAACTCGCAGCCAGGCATGGCCTGGCTCTACTGGCGGTTATCCGGGGTCGTGCCGACCAACGGTCGGCACCCACCGTCAACGCGCGGTGGTTTCCTCTTCCCGCTCCGGTTCCGGCGGCGGCAGCTGCTCGTCTTCGGCACGCTCGTTGCCCGGCAGGCTGGGGCGCGTTTCCATCAGCAGCGACAGTGCGGCCTTGGCCATCAGGTGCGCGCTGATCGGTGCGGTGATGAACAGGAACACGGTGATCAGCAGCTCGCGCGGCTGCGGGTCCTGGCCCAGGAAGATGTGGTAGCACACCGAGCACACCAGCACGCAGCCCACGCCCAGCGTGCTGGCCTTGGTCGGCGCGTGCAGGCGCTTGAAGAAGGTGGACAGCTTCACCAGGCCCAGTGCGCCGACCAGGATGAAGAAGCAACCGAACAGAAGCAGGATCGACAGCGCGATCTGGATGAAGGTGATCATTCGACGATGTCCCGGCGCAGCACGAACTTGCTCAGCACCACGGTGCTGCCGAAGCCGAGCATGGCGATGATCAGTGCCGCCTCGAAGTAGATCGCCGAATTGAGGTACATGCCGAACAGCATCAGCTCGGCGATGGCGGTCACCGACAGCGTATCCAGTGCAAGGATGCGGTCGGGCACGGTCGGCCCGCGCAGCAGGCGCCAGGTGGCCAGCAGCATGGCCAGGCCGACCACGTGCATGCACACCACCAGGGTGGTCTGGATGATCTGGAATCCAGTCATGGGAAGATCTCCATCAACGGGGCTTCATAACGGCGCTTGATCGTGTCGATCAGCTCCTGCGGGTCTTCCAGGTGCAGCACGTGCACCAGCAGGAATTTGCGGTCGTCGCTGAGGGCGGCCGACACCGTGCCGGGGGTCAGGGTGATCATGCTGGTCAGCGCGGCGATGCCGTGGATGTTGGCGATGTCCAGCGGCAGCCAGATGAAACCGGGGTGGATGTTCTTTTCCGGGCCCAGTACCTGGATGGCCACGCGGATGTTGGACATCAGGATGTCCCACAGGGTCACGAACAGCAGCTTCGGCAGCGGCCGCAGGGTGCCGATGCGGGCGAACTCGCGGTCCAGGCGCGCAGCGAACAGCGGAATCACCACCCCCAGCAGCACGCCCAGCAGGAACTGGCCGAGCGTGAAGCTGTCGGACATCAACAGCCAGAACACCACCACCATCACGCTCAGCGCGGGCGAAGGCAGCAGGCGGCGGATCGGGGAACGCTTGGCGGTCATGGCTGGCGGATCTCCGGCGTGGTCGCGCGCAACTGCTGCACGTAGTCGCCCGGCTGCAGCAGCTGGGTGGCGATGGCGTCGGTGTGCTGCATCAGCGGGGCAGCGAACAATGTCATGCCGATGCCGTAGGCCAGCAGGATGCAGGCGGCAAACAGCTCCACACGACGCAGCGGCGCCTTGCGCGGTGGCGGTGCATCGGGATCGGGCAGCGGCACGCGCCAGAACAGGCGGATGCCGCCGCGGGTCAGGCCCATGATGACCAGCAGGCTGCTGACCAGCACCGCGGTCCACACCGCGCCGGTGTACTGGGCGGGCATGCCGGCCAACAGCGCGGCCTTTGCCAGGAAGCCGGACAGCGGCGGCAGGCCGGCCACCGACACCGCCGCAATCAGGAACAGCACGGCAGGGGTCTCCTTGCCGGGCATCGGTGCGATCACTTCCTTGCGGTCGCTGGCGCCGCCACGGCGGCGTCGGATCAGGTCGGCGACCAGGAACAGTGCGGCGGCGACGAAGCTGCTGTGCGGCAGGTAGTACAGGCCGGCCGACAGCACCTCAGGCGTACCCACCGAGAAGGCGATGAACAACGTGGCCGCCGAGACGATCACCAGGTACGAAATCAGCACGCGCAGGCGCGCGGCGGCCAACGCGCCCAGGCCGCCCAGCACCAGCGTCGCTACGCCGGCCCACAGCAGCCAGTCGCGGCCATAGCCGGCCATCGCCCCCGCATCCTCGCCGAACCACAACATCTGGATGCGCAGCACGGCATACAGGCCCACCTTGGTCATGATCGCAAACAGTGCCGCCACCGCAGCCGGTGCACGCGCATACGATTCGGGCAGCCACAGGTACAGCGGCATCAGCGCGGCCTTGGCACAGAACACCAGCAGCAACAGGCCCATCGTCGCCTTCACCAGGGTCAGCTGCGCAGGCGGCACTTCGGCGATGCGCTGCGACAGCTCGGCCATGTTCAATGAACCCAGCGAGGCGTACAGCAGGCCCAGTGCGATCAGGAACAGGGTCGAGGCGGTGACGTTGAACACCACGTAGTGCAGGCCGATGCGCATGCGCAGGCCACGGCCGCCACTGAGCAGCAGGCCGTAAGAGGCGATCAGCATCACCTCGAAGAACACGAACAGGTTGAAGATGTCGCCGGTCAGGAAGGCGCCGTTGAGGCCGACCAGCTGGAACTGGAACAGCGCATGGAAGTGCGGTGCGCGCCGGTCCCAACCGGAACACGCATGCAGCAGGCAGGGGATGGCCAGCAGCAGGGTGGTCAGCAGCATCCACGCCGACAGCCGGTCGGCCACCAGTGCGATGCCCAGGCGTGACGGCCAGTCACCCAGCAGGTACACGCGGATGTCGCCGCCTGCGGTGTCGGCGAACAACAGGCCGACCACCACCGCCAGCGCGCCCAGCGCGGTCCACGCCACGGCGCGCTGCACCTTCGGCCCATAGCGGCGGTGTTCAACGAACAGCGACAGCGCAGCGCCGAGCAGCGGTACCAGGATCGGCAGGATCACCAGATGATTCATGCGCGGTCCTCGCCCCGGCGCGGCGGTGCATCGTCGTCCGGCTCGTGCGCGTCCACGTGGTCACTGTGGTTGTCGCTGCGGCTGCGCATGGCCAGCACGATGCTGACGGCGGTCATCGCAAAGGCAATGACGATGGCGGTCAGCACCAGCGCCTGTGGCAGCGGATCGGTGTAGTTGCCCAGGTGGCTCTCCACGCCTTCCTGCAGCACCGGCGCCTTGCCCTGCACCACGCGGCCGCCGGCAAAGATCAGCAGGTTGGTGGCGTAGGACAGGAAGGTCATGCCGAGGATCACATCGAAGCTGCGCGCGCGCAGCAGCAGGTAGATGCCGATGGCGGTCAGCACGCCGATTGCAGAGGCCAGGGCCAGTTCCATCAGTGCATCTCCCCGGTACGTGCCGAGCGGCGTTGCAGGTCGATCTCGCCCTTGCGCGCGGTGCGCGTCCGCGAGGGTTTGACGGTGGCCATCATCGACAGCATCAGCATCGCGCCACCGAACACCACCAGGTACACGCCGATATCAAAACCAATCGCGCTGGCCAGCGGTACATCGCCGATCAACGGCAGGTGCAGGTCCAGGTGGCCGCTGGTCAGGAACGGCACGCCGAACAGCATCGACGCGGCGCCACTGAGGATGGCGATCAGCAGGCCGGTACCGATGCAGCGGATGTAGTCGAAGCCGAAGCGTGACTCCACCGAGGCGGTGCCCTGGATCACGTACTGGATCAGCAGCGGCACCGCCAGCACCAGGCCGGCGATGAAGCCGCCGCCCGGCGCGTTGTGGCCGCGCAGGAACAGGAAGATGGAGACCGTCAGGGTCAGCGGGAACATGATCTGGGCCAGATCGGCCGGCACCGGCAGCTTGATCGGCGGACCGGGCATGATCTGCTCCGGCGCCATCCGCGTGCGACGCAGCAGCGCATGCACGACCAGTGCGGCAATGCCGAACACGGTGATCTCGCCGAAGGTATCGAAGCCGCGGAAGTCGACCAGGATCACGTTGACCACGTTCTGGCCGTATGCCTCGGGCAGGGCGCGGGCAAGCAGCTCGCCGGCCATGGTGTTCGGCGGCAGGGTCATCGCGCTGTAGGCCAGCGCGCCCAGGCCGGCACCGGCCACGATCGCGATCAGCGCATCACGGCGCTTGCGCCAGCGCGGCCGCTCCGGACCGGACTGTGCCGGCAGGTAGTTCATGCCCAGCAGCATCAGCACCAGGGTCACCATCTCCACCAGCAGCTGGGTCAGCGCCAGGTCCGGTGCGGACAGGAACACGAAGGTCAGCGCCACCATCAGGCCGACGCCGCCGACCAGCAGCACGGCCAGCAGGCGCTGCTTGTACATGCGCAGGGTCGCCACCGCGCAGGACATCATCACCAGCCACAACGCCCAGCCCAGCAGCGGTATCGGCTGCGGTCTGGTCCATTCCGGCGAGGCCGGGTTGGCGATGTAGGGCGCGGCGGCGACCACGATAGCCACCAGCACCAGGCCCAGCAGCATGCGCTGCAGGCTGCCGTTGGCGATGCCGGCGGTCAACCGCTGCGCACTGGCCGACAGCAGGTCCAGCTGGTGGTGAAAGACGTTGCGTCCCGGCGTGGTGTTGGTTACCGCGTGCAGATCGATCAGCTTGCGCAGGCCGAAGTAGAGGGCCACGCCACCGACCACGCCAGCGGCGCTCATCGCCAGCGGCAGGTTGAAGCCATGCCAGATCGACAGGTTGTACTCGGGCATCGCGCTGCCGAGGATCGAGGCGGCTGCCGCGTGCAATACCGGGGCCACGGTCACGGCCGGGGCGATACCCACCGCCACGCAGATCACCACCAGGATTTCCACCGGTACCTTCATCCAGCGCGGCGGCTCGTGCGGCACGCGGTCCAGGCCATGCGGGCCCTTGCCGAAGAACGTGTCGTGCACGAAGCGCAGGCTGTAGGCCACGCCGAACACACCGGCCAGCAGCGCGGCGATCGACACCGCCGTGCGCATGGTGTCGGTGCCGCCCGCCGAGAGCGCTTCGGCGAACAGCATTTCCTTGGACAGGAAGCCATTGAGCAGCGGGATGCCGGCCATCGCCAGCGAGGCGATGATCGCCAGCGCGCTGGTGAACGGCATCAGCCTGCGCAGGCCACCCAGCTTGCGCATGTCACGGGTGCCGGTCTCGTGGTCGATGATGCCGGCGGCCATGAACAGCGAGGCCTTGAAGGTGGCGTGGTTGATGATGTGGAACACGCCGGCGACAACCGCCATCGGCGTGGACAGGCCGAACAGCAGGGTGATCAGGCCCAGGTGCGAGATCGTCGAATAGGCCAGCAGGCCCTTCAGGTCATGCTGGAAGATCGCGTTCCAGGCACCGATCAGCAGGGTGATCGCACCGATGCCGCTGACCGTGTAGAAGAACAGATCGCTGCCGGCCAATGCCGGGTGCAGGCGCGCCAGCAGGAACACACCGGCCTTCACCATGGTGGCCGAGTGCAGGTAGGCCGACACCGGGGTAGGCGCGGCCATCGCGTGCGGCAGCCAGAAGTGGAACGGGAACTGCGCGCTCTTGGTGAAGATGCCCGCCAGCACCAGGAACAGGGCATAGGGGTACAGCGCGCTGGCGCGGATCTGCTCGCCGGCGGCCAGCACCACGTCCAGGTCGAAGCTGCCGACGATGCGGCCGATCAGCAGCACGCCGGCCAGCAGCGCCAGGCCGCCGCCACCGGTGATCACCAGCGCCATCCGCGCGCCCTCGCGCGCGTCCTGGCGGTGCGACCAGAAACCGATCAGCAGGAACGAGCTGATGCTGGTCATTTCCCAGAAAACCATCAGCAGCAACAGGTTGCCAGACAGCACCATGCCCAGCATGGCGCCCATGAACAGCAACAGGTAGGTATAGAAGCGGTGCGCGTTGTCCTGGCTGCTGAGGTAGTAGCGCGCATACAGCACCACCAGTGCGCCGATGCCCAGCACCAGTCCGGCGAACATCCAGGCCAGCCCATCCAGGCGCAGGGTGAAGTCCAGGCCGATCTGCGGCAGCCACGGCACCATCGTGCGCACCACCTGGCCATCGAGCACCGATGGGGTCAGCCAGGCGAGGATCGCCAGCCCGCCCAACGGCGCCAGCGCCGCCAGCCAGGCAGCAGTCGAGCGCGAACTACGGGGGAAGGCTGCGACAGCCACTGCCATCAGGAACGGCAGGGCCAGCAGCAGGGGCAGGCTGGGGAGCATGCAGGGAATCCATGATTCACGAGCAGGTCAGGGAGCATAACAGGCTGCCAAATGTCGCCGAAACCCATTGAACAGCGATCAATTGCATGTAACGTGCGCTGATTCATTTTTTCTGCGGTGCAGCATGCCGCGCGGATGACCCATCAGGACCCGGTTGGCAGGTCCACCCTACGCCCACGCAGGGACAGCGCAGCCCCTGTCGCACAGGGACCGCCGCCGCCGGGCGGGACAAGGAGAGGAGGTCACCGTGGCAGGCTGGCAGGCGCGCCGTGCAGTGTGGGTGACGGCACCTGCCCGTTCAGGAAACAAAGGCGTCGACGCGGCGACGCAGGTCAGTAGCGCCAGTCGAGCTTGCGATAGGCCTTGGCCATCACCCACGCCGGGCCGATCAGCAGGTAGGTCAGGTCGGTCAGGAAGCTGGGCTTGCGGCCTTCGAACTTGTGGCCGATGAACTGCGCGATCCAGGCGACGACGAATACGCCGATGGCCAGCGAGCGCAGGTTGTGCAGGCCGATTTCCGCTTCCAGCAGCCGGCACAGGCAGCCGAACACGAAGAACTGGATGAGCATGCCGATGCCCAGCGGACGCGACAGCTTGTTGTAGAAGCACCACGCGCTGAACATCGCAAACGCCGACCAGATGCCGTACTGGAACCAGGTGATCAGCGGCGGCACGCACCACAGCAGGGCCACCACCGACCACAGGATCGCCGGCACCGCCACCACGTGGATGCGCTGGTTGATGACGTTGCGATGGTCGTCGGAATAGCTGGCGAAGTAGCGGTCGATCGGCCGCGCAAGCTGGGTGGTGGTCTGCATGCTGCGTCGCTTCCTCGGACAACGTCGGACAACGGTAGTGCCGGCCGCTGGCCGGCAACCCAGCATAGCCGAGTTCGCGAGGTTGCCGGCCAGCGGCCGGCACTACCGCATTCAGAACGCCCCCGGCCCAGCGCCTCGGCGTACTTGGCGCGGGTGCGCTCGATGATCTCGGCCGGGATGCTCGGGCCCGGGGCGGTCTTGCCCCAGTCCAGCGTCTCCAGGTAGTCACGCACGAACTGCTTGTCGTAGCTCGGCGGGCTGGTGCCCACTTCGTACTCGTCGGCAGGCCAGTAGCGCGAGGAATCCGGCGTCAGCATCTCGTCCATGATGTACAGGCGACCGTCGGCGTCGGTGCCGAACTCGAACTTGGTGTCGGCCAGGATGATGCCGCGCTCGCGTGCGTAATCGGCCGCGAACTTGTAGATGCGCAGCGTCGCGTCGCGCACCCGCTCGGCCATTTCCGCACCGACCGTCTTCACCATCGCGTCGAAGTCGATGTTCTCGTCATGGTCACCAACGGCGGCCTTGGTCGAGGGGGTGAAGATCGGCTCGGGCAGCTGCTCGGCCTGGCGCAGGCCGTCGGGCAGCTCGATGCCGCTGACCTTGCCGGTGCGCTGGTAGTCCTTCCAGCCGCTGCCGATCAGGTAGCCACGGGCAATCGCTTCCACCGGTACCGGCTTCAGCTTGCGGGTGACCACCGCGCGCTTGGCGTACAGGGCCGCGTCCACGCCCTCGGGCAGCACGCTGGCCACATCGATGCCGGTCAGGTGGTTGGGCATCAGGTGCGCGGTCTTGGCGAACCAGAAGTTGGACACCTGGCAGAGCATCTCGCCCTTGCCCGGGATCGGGTCGGGCAGGACCACGTCGAACGCCGACAGGCGATCGGTGGCGACCATCAAGAGGTAGTCCCCCGGTGGGGTACCGGCCGGCAGCCGCTCGCGCGGGATATCGAACACATCACGCACCTTGCCGCGGTGGCGCAAGGGCAGGCCGGGGAGATCGGATTGCAACAGCGTGGTTGGCACGGGCACTCCTGGGGCTTCGTCGATACGGCTGCCCAACGGACCCGGCGGGCCCGCAACTGGTCAGCGGGCGGCCTAGTGTAAAGCGGTCCGGGCCCGCTGTGACGTAAAATGAGCGTCCATTTCGTCGGCCGACCCCGGAGCGCCATGCGCTGGTACGGAAAACTGCTCGGATTCATCGCCGGCGCCCTGCTGTTCCGGCCCAATCCGCTGTTCGGCGCGGTGGTCGGCCTGTTGCTGGGGCATGCCTTCGACAGCGACTGGTTCCGCCTGAACAAGGAGAACCCGTACCGCGAGCTGGGGCTGACCTCCGAGGCCACGGATGCCGAGGTTGAGCGCGCCTACCGCAAGCTGATCTCCCAGTACCACCCCGACAAGCTGGGCGGCGCTGCCCCCGAGCTGCAGCAGCAGGCCGAGCAGAAGTCGCGGCGCATCAACGCCGCCTACGACCGCATCAAGACCCTGCGCAAGCGCTGACCCCATTGCCCCGCCTGCGGGCGGGAGACCCCTTTCCCCGTTCCGAAGGCCCCGGCCATGTCCAACTGCCTCATCGCTCCTTCCATCCTCTCGGCCAACTTCGCCCGCCTGGGCGAGGAAGTCGACAACGTCCTGGCCGCGGGTGCCGACTGGGTCCATTTCGATGTGATGGACAACCACTACGTGCCCAACCTGACCATCGGCCCGATGGTCTGCCAAGCCCTGCGCAAGCACGGCGTCACCGCGCCGATCGACGTGCACCTGATGGTCGAGCCGGTGGACCGCATCATCCCGGACTTCGCCGAGGCCGGTGCTACCTACATCAGCTTCCACCCGGAAGCCTCGCGCCACGTCCATCGCACCATCCAGCTGATCCGCTCGCTGGGCTGCAAGCCGGGCATCGTGCTCAACCCGGCCACCCCGGTGGACATCCTCGACTGGGTGCTGGACGACCTCGACCTGGTGCTGCTGATGTCGGTCAACCCGGGCTTCGGCGGCCAGGCCTTCATTCCGTCGGCCTTGGACAAGCTGCGCGTGGTGCGCCAGAAGATCGATGCCAGCGGCCGTGACATCCGCCTGGAGATCGACGGTGGCGTGAAGGCCGACAACATCGGCGAGATCGCCGCCGCTGGCGCCGACACGTTCGTCGCCGGCTCGGCCATCTTCAACGCCAAGACCAGCTACCAGGACGTGATCGCGCAGATGCGCGCCAACGTCGCTGCAGCGCGGGGCTGAGCCATGAGCACGGTGGCCGTGTTGAACATCCGTCCGGCCACCGTCGCCGATGCTGGCCTGATCCTTCGGTTCATCCGCGAACTGGCGATCTACGAGAAGGCCGAGCAGTCGGTGCAGACCGATGAGATCGGCATCGCCGAAAGCCTGTTCGGCGCCGACGCCACCGCCCGCGCGCTGGTCTGCGAGGCGAACGGCGAAGCCATCGGCTACGCGGTGTATTTCTACAACTATTCCACCTGGCTGGGGCGCAAGGGCATCTACCTGGAAGACCTGTACGTGAGCCCGGAAAAACGTGGCTCCGGCGCGGGAAAAGCGCTGCTGAAGTACATCGCCCGCCAGGCGGTAGCTGAAGGTTGTGGTCGCTTCGAGTGGTCGGTGCTGGACTGGAACACGCCGGCCATCGAGTTCTACACCGCAGCCGGCGCCAGACCGCAGGACGAGTGGACGGTGTACCGGTTGGAAGGTGAGGCGCTGAAAGCATTCGCCGGGTAGGCCGTATCCTGGTGACTGGTGTGCCGATGAAATACGCCATTGCCGCACTCCGACAGCGGCTGCCGGCTTCGATTGCTGTCTGCAGGCAGGCGCTGGAGGCTGCCGGCGGTGACCTGTCACAGGCGCACGCCTTGGTGGTTGATCAGCTCGTGGCCGATTACGGGCACCGCACAGGGTTGGGTGCCGCCGAGGCCGCCATCGAGCTGCAGGCCGCTGGCCATGACGTGGAACGCGCCATGATGCTTTGGCGTCGCCGCCACCCATCGCCGCCGCCGCGGCCATTTTCGGCGCTTGAAAAGGGATGGGCGCTGGCAGCGGAGCTGGCTTCGGTGGGCGCCGGGTTGCGCTGCTTCGCCCATGTCATTCCTGGCGAACAAGACACCTACGAGCTGCGCTTGATCACCCATGCCGCACGCTTCACCGAGACCGCCTATGGCTTCGACTACGACTACGCCATGCAGGACGCGCAGACGCGGGTGGAACGCAGGTTCGTGACCGGAATTCCGGCGCTCGACCTTCTGTTGCAGGAGTACGCAATTGATGAAGCGATGTTGTGCAGCATCGATGCCTTCGACAGCTGCCTCCTGCACGGTCCCATCGAGGCTTACCTGTGAACCGGCCTCTACACCCGCGCGATGGGTAAAAAAAGCCACGCCAAACACTGGCGTGGCCTTGCTGCATGCGTGGGAGGCTGATCCTGCCTCCATCCGTCGTCCCTGCTATGGCCTTCCATTCTCCGGGTGGCCGATGACACCTGCATGACATGCTGCGCGGGCGAGCCCAGCGCCCTGACCTGAACGGTGGCCTCTTCCTTTCACTGGCCCCGAACGCGCGGTTGCTAGCCTGTGCCGCCCTTCCCTGGAAGCACCGCATGAGCACACCGCGCTGGCGCCTGATCCTCAACGGCAAGTCCGCAGGCAACGATGACCTGCGCGAGGCCGTGGGCCACTGGCGCGAACGCGGCGTGCAGCTGGAAGTGCGGGTGACCTGGGAAGATGGTGATGCCGAGCGCTATGTCGCCGAGGCCATCGACCACGGCGTGGACGTGATCGTGGCGGCCGGTGGCGACGGAACGCTGAGCGCGGTCGCCGAGACGCTGGCGCATCGCGACGAGCCGGCTGAGGCGCTGCCTTCGCTGGCGCTGGTGCCGATGGGCACCGCCAACGATTTCGCCACCGCTGCTGGCATTCCGGTGGAGCCGCAGGAGGCCTTCGCGCTGATTGCCGGCGGCCACCCACGCCCGATGGATCTGCTGCGCGTCGATGCCGACGGCAAGCCATGGTGGTGCGCCAACCTCGCCAGCGGTGGCTTCGGCACCCAGGTCACGGTGGAAACCGATGCGGGGTTGAAGAAGATGCTCGGCGGCCTGGCCTATGTCATCACCGGCATCGCCAAGCTCGGCCGCATCGAACCGATCACCGCACGCCTGAGCGGGCCGGACTTCCAGTGGGAAGGCGGGTTCATCGCACTGGGCATCGGCAACGGCCGTCAGGCCGGTGGCGGCCAGCAGCTGTGCCCGCAGGCACTGATCGATGACGGCCTGCTGGACGTCACCGTGGTGCCGGAACTGGAGGGTGAAGTCGCAGCCACCCTTGGACAGATGCTGACCGGCGGCAAGGAGGCGGCGCTTGAACGTGTCGCCACGCGCGCGCAGCTGCCGTGGCTGCAGATCGACGCAACGCAACCGTTGACGTTGAACCTGGACGGCGAACCGGTGCAGGCACGCCTCTTCCGCATCGAATGCGTGGCGGGCAGGGTTCGCATGCATCTGCCGGATGACTGCGTGCTGCTTTCCGGCAGCTGAGACAGGAATCAGAGCAGCGGAATGTCTTCTTCCTTTGTGGGGAAGCCGAAGGCTTCACGCTTGTCGCGGATGCCTTTTGGCATCGGGGGACGAGGGATGCCCCGGGCGACAAGCCACTGCTGGCACTTCTTCTGCCATGGCAGAAGATCGGGTGTAGTGATGCCCCAGAAGATGTGCTCGGCGATCAGCATTCTGTCGGGAGCGCCGATGGATGATTTCAGCATCACCGTAGGGTCGGCCCCGTGCTCCAGCAGCCAATAGGCATGCTCGAATCCACCCCGGGTGGTGTACCAGCTGAGGACTGTGTCGGCGGTGCCGCGATTGGATTCATTGATGTTCGCTCCATTCTCAATCAGAAGTTTCACGTTCTCCCACTGATTGCCTGCGATGAAGGCTTGAAACAGCAACGTTTCGCCTGCCGAATTCCGCGTGTTGGGATCGCCGCCGTACTTGAGCAGCAACTGCAGGTAGCGCGCGTCGTCCAGCTTTGCGGCGTAGACCATGGCGTTGTTGTAGCCAAGTCTGCGGCCATCCACGACCTTGTAAGCGCGGGCATTTGGATCTGCCCCGTTTTCAAGAAGTGCGCGGAGGCCGTCCAGACTGCCTGTGCGTAGAGGCCAGGCGACCATGGGAATCCCGTCTTCACGCGAGAACGTCTTGTCCGGATCGACACCCTCTTCACCGATGAGGCGGCGAATGGCCTTTGAATCGCCGCTTTCCGTGGCGATGGCAAGCTGCAGAGCCCTCCCTTCAAAGTAGTTGTCTGCTCCATGACTCGATGATGCCGCGCAGCCGCTGATCAACAAAAGTGTGAGACAAGCCGCGGAGATGAGGGCTTTCTGCACACATTTGTGAAAGTGAATGGGCATTATCATCCTGATGATTGGGCTGAAACGTGACATTAGCAAAAAGTTCTGATAATCGATAAGCATCGCGTGCCCAAGCCCGTGCCCGGCGCAATGGAGTTTGCCATGAATGGAACCGACATCGAGGCGCGTGCGCGCGCCCTCCAGCAGCAGAATCTTCTCGTTCAACAGCTGCGGGAAAGCGGCAATGACAGGGAAGCTGATCGTCTTCAGGAGACCTATCACGCGCGTGAAATGTCTGGTCTCGCAGCTGATGTCTATCAATCAGCCAAGCACGAAGGTGCGCCTCCCGTGGGATGGACGCGCGGCAGCTCCGATCCGGATGCACTGCGCGCTGCAGGCATCAACATGTCTGACGAAGAGTTGCGTGAGCTTCTGCAACCGCCGCAGTCTGGATTCCGTGCGGAAATATATGTTCCCGACAAAGCGCTTTTCGGTGCAGACGCAAAGCCGGTGGTGGTCTACAAAGGCTCTACCGGTAAGATCGCCGATCCTCTTGCACCGAATGGATGGCGTGAGTCGGGCGGCGAGGATTTTCTGAACAATGGGCAGCAAGGCATTGGGATGCGAAGCGACTACTACGATCGCGCCATGTCACTTGCCACGCAGCTGAATGATCGCATTGGCAATAACTTCGAAATCGCCGGTCACTCCCTCGGTGGCGGCATGGCTTCCGCCGCGTCGGCCGTCACCGGCGCACGGGCTACCACCTTCAATGCGGCAGGCCTGCATCCGGAAACGGCGGCTCGTTTCGCGAAGGAAAATGGTCTGCCCACCTTCAACCCGCAACAAAGCGTGCACACCTACCAGACCACCGGCGAGGTGCTGAATGACGTGCAGAACGGCATGCAGCGCCTGAGCGAGCAGCAGCGTCGCGGCTATGGCGTGCTTGCCAATGAAATGGGCATGTTGCTGAAGGAGCCCGCCATGCAGAAGCTGGTGGGCGACAAACTGCGCGAGATGATGCCACCGGGTGCGCAGACGTCCGCAGCGCAGTTCATCGAACAACTGGCGACCCAGCCGGGGCAGGAAGCCCTGCGCAATATCCCGGTTGCCGCTGGCCGTGCCGAACTGCTGCTCGAGGCCAAGGCACGCGACGCACAGGGCAATATCGTCAATCGTTCGCAGGTAGCGGCGCCAAGCCAGGTTGCAGAGCTGGCTGGACCGCTGTCCACGGTGCTGCACGCCACTGGTTACGGCATGCGCGGTGGGCGTGTGATCGGTGAGCAGGTTGAACGCGCGGGTGCGACTGGCGCGCATGTGCTGGACAGGGTCGGCGATGGCGCAGAGCAGATCCTCAGGACCCAGGGCATGGCCATTGGCCAGGTCGTGAACATGGGATCGACCACGCTCCAAGTGGGTACCCGGGCGACCACCACCGTGATCGCCTCCGGGCGCGAGCTGACCGGAGGCATAGAGGCAACCCTGCACCGCGCGCAGTCGCAGGCCAGTTCCCATGGCATGTCCGCACTGTCGTGGGTAGCCGGTCGGATTGGTTTGGATGACGCGTCCGACAGGTTGGCCAAAGAGGCCGAAAGGGCACGTACTACGGGCGAGCAGCGTGCGGTGCTCGCATCGCGGCAAGCACATGCGGATGCCGAGGGGACGCGTGCCTTTGGCGAGCGGACGGCCACGGCCATCGGCAATGACGGGCAGTGGGTGGCCGGCAAGCTGCAGAACGGTTTTGCCACCGCCGGCGCCCATGTGGACCGCGGCTATGACCTGGTGGCATCGAAGGTAAAGGGCGTTACCGCCCAAGCGCCAGCTGCCATGGCGACGGTCGGGGGCATCAGTGTGGGGGTGGGCACTGCGGCAGCAACGCATGTACCCACCGGTGTCCTGCCATTGGATGCGGTGAAGCTCTCCAATCTCGCTCAGTCCGCGCGACTGATCCGTGACATCGGTCCAGCGTTTGGCGAGGCAACTGCCCGCCATGGCATGGCCGAGACTGTCATTCCCAGCCTGGACTCGGAACTGATCAAGCAGGAAGCCGTCGCCCGCAAGCTGGTCGAGCAGCACCAGCGCATACAGCATCCCGAGGATGGCCGCCGCGCCAGCGTGGCAGCAGAGCCCGCTGCGCGCGGGCACGGCATCAATGACCCTGGCCACACCGACTACCGGTTGTTCAATGGCGCACAGACCGGGGTCCACGCCCTGGACCGCGCCCACAACCGGGTGCCTGACCTGCAGAGCGACCAGCTCGCCGGCGCACTGGCCGTGCAGGCCAAGCGCGAAGGGCTGGAGTCCATTTCCCACGTGGTGCTCAGCGAGGATCACAGCCGTGCCTTCGCGGTGGATACGCCGGACCTGAACGCCGCGCACCGCCGCCATGCCCACGTCGATGTGGCAGCGGGCATGGCCCAGCCCCTGAGCGCGAGCACGGCCCAGGTTGACGCGATCAACGCCAGTCGCGAGCAGGCGCAGGGGGTATCGCTGGCCCAGCAGCAGGTGCAGGAGACCCAGGAACAGGCACGGCGGATGGGCTAGGGCGGCGCAAACCGCCCGTCGCCAAAGGGTTTCCCTGCGGCCAAAGCTGCGATACAGTCATTGGGTGTCCAGCCTGACGACCCCGCATACCCTTTCTTCCGCACGCCGTTGGTGGCGATGGTGGCCTGTTGCCGTCGTCCGTCCCCATAACGCTGTGTCCCGGAAGGAAAGTCGTCTTGAACTCGCACGCTCAGTTTCTGCAGCAGGCCGCTGAAGGCCACACCCATATTCCCGTTGTCCGCGAAGTGCTGTCCGACCTGGACACGCCGCTTTCGGTCTATCTGAAGCTCGCCGACGGCCCCAATACCTACCTGTTTGAATCCGTCGAAGGCGGCGAGCGCTTTGGTCGTTACTCGATCATCGGCCTGCCGGCACGTCGCGTGTACGCCTTCCACGGCCACACCCTGACGGTGCGCGAGGACGGCCAGGTGGTGGAAACCCGCGAGGTGGCCGATCCGTTTGCCGAGGTCGAGGCGCTGCGCAGTGCCCACTCGGTGCCGAAGCTGGAAGGCCTGCCGGGCTTCACCGGTGGCCTGGTCGGCTGGTTCGGGTTCGAGTGCATCGGCTACATCGAGCCGCGCCTGGCATCGCCGGCCGGCCGCGACGAACTGGGCACTCCGGACATCCTGCTGCTGCACTCCGATGAGCTGGCGGTGTTCGACAACCTGAAGGGCCGGCTGTACCTGATCGTGCACGCCGACCCGCGCCAAGCGGGCGCTTTCGAGCAGGCGCAGGCGCGCCTGGACGCATTGGCGGCCAAGCTGCGCGCGCCGGGTGCCGGCTATCCGGCACCACTCACCAGCGACGTGCTGGACGAGTCCGATTTCGTCTCCGGTTTCACCCGCGAAGGCTTCGTCGATGCGGTCCAGCGCAGCAAGGAGTACATCCGTGCCGGCGACATCTTCCAGGTGGTGCTCAGCCAGCGCTTGAGCGTGCCGTTCAAGGCGCGGCCGGTGGATGTGTACCGCGCGCTGCGGGCACTGAACCCGTCGCCGTACATGTATTTCCTCGATGTCGGCGACCTGCAGGTGGTCGGCTCGTCGCCGGAAATCCTGGTGCGCCTGCAGGACGGAGAAGTGACCGTGCGCCCGATCGCCGGCACCCGCCCGCGTGGTGCCACGCCGGAGCTGGACCAGGCGCTGGAAGTCGAGCTGCTGGCCGATCCGAAGGAACGCGCCGAGCACCTGATGCTGATCGACCTGGGCCGCAACGACGCCGGTCGTGTTTCGAAGGCCGGCACCGTGGAAGTGGGCGAGCAGTTCGTGATCGAACGCTACAGCCACGTCATGCACATCGTCAGCGAAGTGACCGGGCAGCTGCAGCCGGGCTTGAGCTATGCCGACGTGCTGCGCGCCACCTTCCCGGCCGGTACGGTCAGCGGTGCGCCGAAGATCCGCGCGCTGGAAGTGATCCGCGAGCTGGAACCGATCAAGCGCAATGTCTACGCCGGCAGCATCGGCTACATCGGCTGGCACGGCGATGCCGATACCGCGATCGCGATCCGCACTGCGGTGATCAAGGACGGCCGCCTGTACGTGCAGGCCGGCGCAGGCATCGTCTACGACTCGGACCCGGACAAGGAATGGGACGAGACGATGAACAAGGGCCGTGCCCTGTTCCGCGCCGTCGCCCAGGCCGCCAAGGGTCTGTGAGTTCTGCCGTGCCGTGGCCGACGCCGCGGCACCTTCCGCTGTTCCCATTCAAGACAAGGAGTACCGCATGAAGCTGCTGAGCGCATTGCTGTGGTCGTCACTGCTGGCCACGATGGCCCCGTCTGCGTGGGCGCAGGCCAATACCATTCCCTCGCAGCCGCACCTGCTGGTGAAGGGCGAGGCGCGTCGCGTGGTGATGCCGGATCGGTTCGGCCTGCAGTTGAACATCGAAGAGACCGACATGGACGCGGATGCGGCGCGCCGCCGCGTGCAGGACAACGTTGCCCGCGTGCTGGCGCTGTTCAAGCAGTACAAGGCGGTGGAAGGCAGCGTACGTGCGGACAACCTGCGGATCGGTCCGGCAACCCGCTATGAGCAGAGCCGGCAGGTCTTCATGGGTACCCAGGTGTCGCGCCAGTTGCGCGCCAGCTTCGCCAGCGTGAAGCAGATGCAGGACGTGCTGGGCGCGCTGAAGGCCAATGAGAACGTGCAGGTCAGCAGCGTTGCCCCGACCTACTCCGGTGAAGTCGCGCTGCGCCGCGAGCTCAAGGGCGAGGCCGCGGCCAAGACCCGCGAGTCCGCGCAGGGACTTGCCAAGGCCTATGGAACAAAAGTGCGCGGCCTGTACAGCATCTCCGATGTGGCGCCGAACTTTGCCTATGGCATCCAGGCCGGGCAATGGCCGCAGCCGGGCGAGGATGGTGAGTATCTCGACAGGATCTCGGTGACCGGCAGCTACGCACCGGCCTCGGCGCCGGCGCCCGCTGAACGCGAATCCATCGAAGCCGGCCCCATCACCTACACCGAAAACGTATACGCCATTTTCCTGATAAGCGACGGAACCTGACCATGTTGTGGATGATCGACAACTACGACAGCTTCACCTACAACCTCGTGCAGTACCTGCAGACGCTGGGGGCCGAAGTGAAGGTGGTGCGCAACGATGCGATGAGCGTGGACGAGATCGCCGCGCAGAAGCCCGAACGCATCGTCATCTCACCCGGCCCGTGCACGCCCAACGAAGCGGGCGTGTCGCTGGAGCTGATCCGGCGCCTGGGCCCGACCACGCCGATCCTCGGCGTGTGCCTGGGCCACCAAGGCATCGGCCAGGTCTACGGCGGCACGGTCATCCGCGCCGGCAACATCATGCACGGCAAGACCTCGCCGATCCGCCATGAAGGCAAGGGCGTGTTCGCCGGCCTGCCGGACGGTTACCAGGCCACCCGCTACCACTCGCTGGTGGTGGACAAGAACAGCCTGCCCGACGCGCTGGAAGTGACCGCATGGACCGAAAACGAGGATGGCTCGATCGAAGAGATCATGGGCCTGCGCCACCGCCAGTTCCCGGTGGAGGGCGTACAGTTCCATCCCGAATCGATCCTCACCGAGCATGGTCACGCGCTGCTGCGCAATTTCCTGCAGCGCCCGGCTGCCTGATCCAAGGAGTATTCCGATGAGCTTCTCCCCCCAGGAAGCCCTGCAACGCACCATCGAACACCGCGAGATCTTCTTCGACGAAATGGTCGACCTGATGCGGCAGATCATGCGCGGCGATGTCTCGCCGATGATGACCGCCGCTATCCTCACCGGCCTGCGCGTGAAGAAGGAAACCATCGACGAGATCGCCGCCGCGGCGACGGTGATGCGCGAATTCGCGCTGGCCGTGCCGGTTGCCGATACAACCCACCTGGTCGACATCGTCGGCACCGGTGGCGATGGCTCGCATACGTTCAACATCTCAACCTGCGCGATGTTCGTTGCTGCTGCCGCCGGCGCGCGCGTGGCCAAGCATGGCAACCGCAGCGTGTCGTCCAAGTCCGGCAGCGCTGATGCGGTCGAGGCATTGGGCGCAGCGATCGAGCTGCAGCCGGCGCAGGTGGCGGCGGCCATCGAACAGACCGGCATCGGTTTCATGTTCGCGCCAATCCACCACCCGTCGATGAAAGTAGTGGCGCCGGTCCGTCGCGAGATGGGGGTGCGCACCATCTTCAACATCCTCGGTCCGCTGACCAACCCGGCCAATGCGCCGTCGGTGCTGATGGGCGTCTTCCATCCCGATCTGGTGGGCATCCAGGCGCGCGTGCTGCGCGAACTGGGCGCCGAGCGCGCGATGGTGGTGTGGGGCCGCGACAACATGGACGAGATCTCGTTGGGCGCGGGCACCCTGGTGGGTGAGCTGCGCGACGGCAAGGTGCGCGAGTACGAGATCCATCCGGAGGACTTCGGCATCGCCATGTCGGCCAGCCGCAACCTGCGCGTGGACGGCCCGGAGCAATCCATTGCCATGCTGCGCGCCGTGCTCGACAACGAGCCGGGCCCAGCGCTGGATATCGTCGCCCTGAATGCGGGCGCAGCGTTGTATGTGGCCGGGGTGGCCAGCGATATCGGCGACGGCCTGGCCCGCGCCCGCGCGGTCATCGCCGATGGCAGCGCCCGTGCCCGCCTGCAGCAGTATGTCGATACCACCCGCGCGCTGGTTGCCTGAGCGCGCGGTTCAGCCTGACCCACCCGATGGCCGATAATGGTCGTCCTCACCGCCCCAGCACCGACCCGACGACGATGAGCGATATCCTGCAGACGATCCTGGCCCGCAAGGCCGAAGAAGTAGCCCAGCGCCGCGCCCAGCGGCCGCTTGAGGAGCTGCAGGCCGCGCTGGCCGATGCGCCACCGGTGCGCGGCTTCGTGCGCGCGCTGCAGGCTGCCGTGGCCAATGGCGATCCAGCGGTGATTGCCGAAGTGAAGAAGGCCAGCCCGTCCAAGGGTGTGATCCGCCCCGACTTCCGCCCGGCCGACATCGCGGTCAGTTACGAGTTTGGCGGCGCCAGCTGCCTGTCGGTGCTGACCGACGTGGACTTCTTCCAGGGGGCCGACGCCTACCTGCAGCAGGCGCGCGAAGCGTGCACGCTGCCGGTGCTGCGCAAGGACTTCGTGATCGACGCCTACCAGGTGTACGAGGCGCGCGTGCTCGGCGCCGACTGCATCCTGTTGATCGTCGCCGCGCTGGACGATACGCAACTGGCCACGCTGTCCGAACTGGCGATGTCGCTGGGCATGGACGTGCTGGTGGAAGTGCATGACATCGACGAACTGGAGCGTGCGCTGCAGGTGCCGGCGCCGATGATCGGCATCAACAACCGCAACCTGCGCACCTTCGAGGTGTCGCTGCAGACCACGTTGGACATGCGCCTGGCCGTGCCGCGCGACCGCCTGCTGGTTACCGAGAGTGGCATTCTCGGCCCGCAGGACGTGGCGTTGATGCGCGATGCCGGCATCCACTCGTTCCTGGTCGGCGAGGCCTTCATGCGCGTGGAAGAGCCGGGCGAGGGTCTGCGTCAGCTATTCTTCGCAGCATGAAAACGCACTATCCAACGCCGCGCGAGGATGCGCCGCTGGTGGTCTTCGACTTCGACCACACCCTGTATGACGGCGATTCGGGTACCCACCTGTTCGCGTCGCTGATCAAGCGCAACCCGCTGCGGATGCTGGCGGCGCTGCTGGTCACCCCGATTGCCGGGCCGATGGTGGCGATGCTGCCGACCCGCCGTGCCGGCATTTCGGTCTATGTGTGGATCGGCAGCTTCGGCCTGCACCGCGCGCGTGAGTTCAACAAGGTGATCGACGCCTACGTGCTGCGCAACGAGGCGCAGATGCGCGCCAAGCTGTTGCCGCAGGCGCTGGAGGTGTTCGCCGCGCATCGTGCCAAGGGCGACCGCGTGGTGGTGGCCACCGGTGCGCCGCCGGAGCTGGCCCGCGCGATCCTGGCCTTTGTCGCTCACCAGGACGTGCCGGTGATCGGCACCGAAGTGGGGCCGCGTCTGGGCGGGGTAGGGCCGACCCGACACTGCCACAACGAAGAGAAGATGCGCATGCTGCGCGAGCGCGGCTACGGTGACATCGACATCGCCTATTCCGACAGCACCGCCGATCTCCCGCTGCTGCTGGCGGCGAAAGCGCCGGTGGTGGTCAACCCGAAGCCGGCCAAGGTGGAATTCTTCCGCCGCGTGCTGCCGGCCGGTACCCGCATCCTCAACTGGGGCTGCGCGGACCGCGGTGGCGACAAGGCGTAATCGATCCCGCCAGCCCGCCGGGCAGGGACCCGGTAGTGCCGGCCGCTGGCCGGCAACCTTGCATCCCCTTCCGCAGCTCATGAGGTCGCCGGCCAGCGGCCGGCACTACCGAATCCCACGCGGGTAGYGCCGGGCCACGCCCGGCGGGCGGTCAGCGGCCCAGGTACCCGAACAGCGCATGGCCCACCTGGAACAGGCTGATGCCCAGCACCAGCACGCCCACTGCGACCAGCACCCAGCGTTCCTTCACCCGTTTCACCAGCACCGCCGCCACCGGCGCGGCCATCATGCCGCCGATCAGCAGGCCGGCGACGATCTGCAGGTGCTGCACCCCCATCGACAGCAGGAACGTGGCCGAGATGGTCAAGGTGACCACGAACTCGGCCGCGTTGACGGTGCCGATCGTGGTCCGCGCCTGACCGCCGCGGGCGAGCAGGGTGGAGGTGGCCACCGAGCCCCAGCCACCGCCGCCGCTGGCATCGAGCAGGCCGGCGAAGAAGCCCAGCACCGGCACCCGGCGGATCTCGCCCTTGGGCATCCAGCGGCCGGCCGCGCGGGCCAGGATGATGATGGCCAGCACCAGCAGGTACAGGTAGATCAGCGGGCGGATCAGGTCGCCAGGGACCTGTGTAAGGACGTACGCGCCGAGTGCGCCGCCCAAGGCGCCGGGCAAGGCGAGGCGGAAGAACAGGCGTTTGTCGACATTTCCTGCTACCAGATGCGACACACCGGATGCGCCGGTGGTGAACACCTCAGCGGTATGGACGCTGGCGCTGACCTGTGCGGGAGGCAGCCCCATGCTGAGCAGCACCGATGAAGAAACCAGCCCGAATGCCATGCCCAGCGCACCATCAACCAGCTGTGCGCCAAGGCCGATGAGGATGAACCACCAGAATTCGCTGCTCAGTTCCATGGATCGAGCCTAGCGGAAGCGGGTGTGCGGGACATGCGATGGTACGTCGCACGTACGGCGATCCGCCGGGCCATGCCCGGCGGACACCGGGTGGTCAACGGGTGCCGTACAGCACCACGGTCTTGCCGCGGGCATGCAGCAGGCCGTCGGTCTGCAGCTTCTTCAACACCCGGCCGGCCATTTCGCGCGAGCAGCCCACCAGACGGGCCAGTTCCTGGCGTGAGACGCGCAGCTGGCTGCCCTGCGGGTGGCTCATCGACTCCGGCTCCTGCGCCAGATCGTGCAGGGTGCGCACGATACGGTCGGTGACATCCAGGAACGCCAGGCGGCTGGCCTTGCGGCTGGTGTCCAGCAAGCGCTTGGAGATCTGCTGGCCCAGCGCGTACAGCAGGCGCGGGGCATCGGCCGACAGCGGGCCGAGGAACAGCTGATGCAGGCGCTCGTAGCTGATTTCGGCCAGCTCACAGGCCGTGCGGGTGCGCAGGATCACCTCGCGGCGATCCGACTCCACGAACAGGCCCATCTCGCCGACGAACTCACCGGCGCCGAAATAGCCCAGCACGAGCTCACGGTCCTCTTCCTCCTCGGCCATGATCGAAACCGAGCCGCTGATGACGTAATACAGGGTGCCTGCCGGATCACCGGGTCGGAAGACGTCGGTACGGGTGGGATAGCGCCGCCTGTGGCTGTGTGCCAGGAAGCGGTCGATTGTTGCGATGTCCAAGGCCAATGGGCTGCTAGCTAGGCGCACGGTTGACACGATAGGGGCGCTCCCTCTGCGCATGAACGGATTCACGGGGTCGATAGCGGAGCTTAACCAGCGCAATTGTTAAGGGCAAACAGTGTGCCAGAACCTGAGCGTCTTCACGTTCCCCCTGGAGACACTTATGCCGCATAATTCCCCCTTTCCCTTCTTACACAGGAATCGACCGCCGTGGTCAAGCCGTTGCCTCGCCTGAGGTTGCAGGGTTTCAACAACCTCACCAAGGCGCTGAGCTTCAACATCTATGACGTGTGTTACGCGCGCACCGAAGAGGAGCGTCAGCGTTACATTGAATACATCGATGAAGAGTACAACGCCGACAGGCTTACTCAAATCTTGACCGATGTCGCTGAGATCATCGGCGCCAACATCCTCAACGTGGCGCGCCAGGATTACGATCCGCAGGGTGCCTCGGTGACGATCCTGATCTCCGAAGAGCCGGTGATCGACAAGAAGCAGGCCGGCAAGGAGTTGATTTCCGATGCCGTGGTCGCGCACATGGACAAGTCGCACATCACCGTGCACACCTATCCGGAAACACACCCGCAGGAAGGCATTGCCACCTTCCGCGCCGATATCGACGTGGCTACCTGCGGCGTCATTTCGCCGTTGAAGGCACTGAACTACCTGATCGAGAGCTTGGAATCGGACATCGTGATCATGGACTACCGTGTCCGTGGCTTCACGCGTGATGTGAAGGGCAAGAAGCACTACATCGATCACAAGATCAACTCGATCCAGAACTTCCTGGCCAAGAACATCAAGTCGCGTTACGAGATGTTCGACGTCAATGTCTACCAGGAAAACATCTTCCACACGAAGATGCACCTGAAGGACTTTGACCTGGACCAGTACCTGTTCGAGGAAAAGGCCAAGAACATCTCGTTCAAGGAACGCATGAAGATCGAAGCGCTGCTGCGTCGTGAGATCGAAGAGCTGTTCCACGGCCGCAACCTGGCTGAGTGACCCATGTGCGATGCCGGCAGGCATCGCCACCCAGGCGGGACGCCCCGCCCCGTGGAACCTGCGCTTGGCGCAATCTTCAGTTCCACGGCGATGTACCGACTTACGGCCCGGTGTGAAAACACCGGGCCGTTTCGTTTTTCTCAAAAAAGGTAAGGAGCCCCCACCCATGCCCTGGATCTATCTGCTGCTGGCCGGTCTGTTCGAGATCGGATTCGCCCTTGGAATGAAGTACTCCGAAGGTTTCAGCAAACCCGTGCCGACCGCCCTGACGGTGGTATCGGCCCTGATCAGCCTGTATCTGATGAGCCAGGCGATGAAGAACATTCCGGTCGGCACGGCCTATGCGATCTGGACCGGCATCGGCGCCATGGGCGTGACCGTACTGGGCATCTACTTGTTCAACGACAGCGCCTCGCCGGCACGCTTGGCCTGTGTGGGCCTGATCGTGGCCGGCGTGATCGGCCTGAAGCTGGTGTCACCCAACTAAGCCCTGGTAGTGCCGGCCGCTGGCCGGCAACCTCATGACCTGCGGCGACCCATGCGGGGCCAGATGTTCGTCCAGATGGGCTTCCACCTGGCGCTCGGTCTCGACCACGAAGCCAAGGTTCCAGCCATCGCCGCGCAGCCCGGCCAGGGTACCGATGGTGTAGCTGCCGGCGTACCAGAGCGGATTGAACAGGCTCGGGCGGCTGTCCAGCTCGCCCAGGCGGGTGGCGCACCAGGCCAGGTGATCGGTCTCTTCCTGGGCCGCTTCCAGCAGATGTTCGCGGGTCGCCGGGTCGCGTGCCACCGCGGCCTGGCCGAAGTACAGGCCCTGGGCGCAGACCTCACCGACATGGTTGATGCGCATCAGCCCGGCCGCGTGGCGACGCTGGGCGCTGTCCATGCCGGGCTCGCCGGTGTCCGTGGCCGGATAGGGGCGGCTGGCCGGCGGGTTGCCGAACACCGTGTCCAGGGCGCGCTGCGCCTCGGTCAGCAGATGGTCCAGCGGGGTGGTCTGGCGAAGCACGGTCATGGCGGCACGGCGTGGAGCGGGGGAAGCCCGATTCTCGCCCGGCCCCGGCCCCCTGCCAACCCGGGGCGGGCGCCGGCTTGCACCCGCCAGCCAAGCTGCGTACAATGCCGCCCCTTACGCTCCACCTTTCACAACGCGTGGCAGAGTTCCGGCGAGTCCTTCGCCGCAATGAGCCCGACCTAACCAAGAGTTCTTCATGAGCACTTTCACTGCCAAGAACGAGACCGTCCAGCGCGACTGGTACCTCGTCGACGCCGAGGGCAAGACCCTGGGCCGTCTCTGCACCGAGCTGGCCCGCCGTCTGCGTGGCAAGCACAAGCCGGTCTACACCCCGCACGTTGATACCGGCGACTACCTGGTCGTCATCAATGCAGAAAAGATTGTCGTCACCGGCAAGAAGCTGCAGGACAAGATGTATCACCGTTTCACCGGTTACATCGGCAACCTGAAGACCGAATCCCTCGCCCAGGCGCTTGAGCGCCACCCGGAGCGCGTGATCGAGACCGCCGTCAAGGGCATGCTGCCGAAGGGCACGCTGGGTCGCCAGATGTACCGCAAGCTCAAGGTCTACGCCGGCACTGAGCATCCGCACGCCGCACAGCAGCCGCAGGTTCTGGATATCTAATCATGGCTATCACTCAAAACTACGGCACTGGCCGCCGCAAGTCCTCCACCGCTCGCGTGTTCCTGCGCAAGGGTTCGGGCAACATCACCGTCAATGGCCGTCCGCTGGACGAGTTCTTCGGCCGTGAGACCGCTCGCATGATCGTGCGCCAGCCGCTCGAGCTGACCAAGAACACCGAGAGCTTCGACATCCTGGTCACCGCCGCTGGCGGCGGCACCACCGGTCAGGCCGGTGCGATCCGTCTGGGCATCGCCCGTGCTCTGGTCGAGTACGACGAAACCCTGAAGTCCGAGCTGCGCAAGGCTGGCTTCATGACCCGCGACGCCCGCGAAGTCGAACGTAAGAAGGTCGGTCTGCACAAGGCCCGCCGCGCCACCCAGTTCTCCAAGCGCTGATTTACCGCGCCTGGCCGGGCTCCTTCGGGAGCCCGCTGGTTGGAAAAGCAAAAGCCCGGCTTCGGCCGGGCTTTTGTCGTTCTGGAGTCATGCATTTCGAGGTTGCCGGCCAGTGGCCGGCACTACCCGCGGCTTCGCATGGCGAGAGAGGCGTGACCAAATTAAAAAGAAAAAGGCCTGATCTTTCGATCAGGCCTTTTTCTTTTTAATTTGGCTGCCCCTGATGGATTCGAACCACCGATGCCTGAGTCAGAGTCAGGTGCCTTACCGCTTGGCTAAGGGGCAATGTAACGTGTAACTATTTTCTCACTTTTCACATTGAAAAACAACTTCAACGTGGTGGCTATGGGTGGACTCGAACCACCGACCCCAGCATTATGAGTGCTGTGCTCTAACCGGCTGAGCTACATAGCCTTGGTGAGCCCGCTATTCTGCTGATGTGTACAAGGACTGTCAACACCTTTGTATCGTGCTTGTGGCCCGACAGACGGCATGGGATAGTCCCAACCAGTAGATTTTCTTAGGAGTCCGCATCGTGATCGATCCGGACGGCTATCGACCGAACGTCGGCATCGTGCTGATGCGGCAGGACGGGCAGGTGTTCTGGGCACGACGTGTGCGCCGGGATGGCTGGCAGTTCCCGCAGGGTGGCATGAACACCGACGAGACGCCTGTCGAGGCCATGTATCGTGAACTGCAGGAAGAGACCGGGCTGTTGCCGGAGCACGTTGAAGTGCTTGGGGCGACACCGGGCTGGCTGCGTTACAAGCTGCCGGCGCGTGCCATCCGCCGCAATGAACGCCAGGTCTGCATCGGCCAGAAGCAGGTCTGGTTCCTGCTGCGCCTGACCGGTGATGAAGCCCACGTCAGCCTGGACCATACCGACTCGCCTGAGTTCGATCATTGGCGCTGGGTCGACTTCTGGTATCCGGTAGAGCATGTGGTGGTGTTCAAGCGTGGCGTCTATGCGCGCGCCCTGCGACATCTGGCGCCGTTGGCCCAAGGGGTGGCGGGGCAGGGCATCAGTGCCATGCCCAAGAGCGCTGCCGAGGCCTGGATGCCAGGCCACGCGGCCGGCCACGACAGGCCCAGGAAGCGCACGCCCATGCGCGGCGGGTATTGGCCGCGGAAAGCCAAGGGTGAACCGGGAGCCGTTTGACGGGCAGGTTGCGCAAAGAGCGGGTCGAACGGTCGCAACGCACGTCTGCTGGGTATTTCCGGCAGGGACTGGCTGTCCGTCTGGCAAGCCTCCCCTGGCTGTTGTTGAGCGTGGCAGTCCTCGGCGGCATCGCATGGATGCCGCTGGCGCTGGGCGCGTGCCTCGCCTTCGCGACCTGTGCGGGTGCGCTGTTCCTGGCGGACTACCTGCTGCGGTTGAGGGCGGCAGGTGGTGGTGTGCAGTGGCTGATCGTCTTCTTCAGTACACCGGTGCTGGCGCTTGGGCTGTTGTGCCTGTAGCCGCCTCGTACCGGGTGGATTCGACCGCACTCTGAACCGTATCGAGAATGGTTCAGGTCTCTGATTGACAACCATTCTCGTTTCCATTGGAATAGCGACCAGGCCGCTACTGGCCTGCTGCCCTGGTTCCCGCCCGTGTACGTCTGCATCTGCAACGGTGTTACCGACCACCAGATCCGCGAAGCCGCCAGCCATGGCGTCACGTCGGTGGCCGAGCTGACCATGCGCACCGGATGCGGCGCCACCTGCGGTTCCTGCCTGGACATGGCCGGCGAGCTGCTGGCCAAGGCGCGTGCCACCCACGATCTGCCGTTGCCGGTGTTGGGCCTGGCGCAGGTCGCCTGAGTCGTTTCGCGGCGCGTTGACGCCGCGCTCTCCTGGTCTTCATTGCTGGCCGCAGTGGCCAATGCGCACGATTCGCGTTCCTTCACGCGCGCGCGCAAGGCGCTACAGTGCCCGCGATTTCAGCGTGCAGGAGCATCCCCATGAAGGGCGACACCAAGGTCATCGAATTCCTCAACAAGGTCCTCTACAACGAGCTGACCGCGATCAACCAGTACTTCCTGCACGCCAAGATGCTGAAGAACTGGGGCATCAAGGAACTGGCCGAACACGAGTACAAGGAATCGATCGAGGAAATGAAGCATGCCGACATGCTCGCCGATCGCATCCTGTTCCTTGAAGGCCTGCCGAACTTCCAGGCGCTGGGCAAGCTGCGCATCGGTGAGAACCCGACCGAGATCCTGCAGTGCGATCTGTCGCTGGAGCGCGATGGCGTGGTCACCCTGCGCGAGGCCGTGGCCTATGCCGATTCGGTCGGCGACTACGTCAGCCGCCAGCTGTTCGTGAAGATCCTCGATTCCGAGGAAGAACACATCGACTGGCTGGAAACCCAGCTGGAGCTGATCGAGCGCATCGGTGAGCCGAAGTACCTGCTGAGCAAGCTCGAAGAGTGATTCAACGGGCCTGGCCGGCGAGGTAGCCGGTCAGCGCCACGCGCGCGCGGGCGAACTCCGCCACCAGCAGCGCCACTGCCACGGCAGGGCGCTGCAGGCTGCCACTGCGGGCTTCGAGTTCGATCCGCCGCGCCACCGCTGACAGCGACAGCGCGCCGACGTTGGCGCTGGAGGATTTCAGGCTGTGCGACAGCGCCTGCAGGCGTTCGATGTCGTTGCCCTGCGCCGCCTGCTGCAGCTGCTGCACCAGCTGCGGTGCGTCTTCCAGGAACACCGTTACGATCTGCGCGGCGGCATCGCCGATCACCGCCTGCAGTTCATCCAGCACGCTGCGATCAAGCACCGGCTGTGGAATCGGGATCGCGCGCGTTCGTTCATCGTCCACGCTTTCGCCGTCGGGCACGCTCGGGGTCGCGGCAGGTTGCACGGGGTCCGGCAGCGGTGCATGTCCGCGATCCGCGGAAACCCGGCCCCAACGCTGCAGCAATGCATGCAGCGCTTCACGCGTGATCGGCTTGGACAGATAGTCGTCCATGCCCGCCTGCAGGCAGCGCTCGCGATCACCGGCCATGGCGTTGGCGGTCATCGCGATGATCGGCAACCGCGTCCGCCCCGCTTCGGCCTCCTCCCTGCGCCAGCGCTGTGTCGCGCTGTAGCCGTCGAGCACCGGCATCTGGCAATCCATCAGCACCACGTCGATTCCACCTTCGCGCAGCAGTGCGAGGGCCTGCTCGCCGTCGGCGGCATTGCGTACCCGGCACTGGAAGACCCGCAGCAGGTGCTCGGCCACCATCCGGTTGACCGTGTTGTCTTCGACCAGCAGCACATGCAGATCCAGTGGCGGCAGCACGGTGGCCGGCCTGGCGTCTTCGGCGTTGGCCAGCAGGGCTGCCGGGCGTGCAGTGGCTGTTGGCTGGGCCAGCAGGGCGTGCAGGTCGGCATCGTTGAATGTGCTGTGCAGCTGCTGCTGGCGCGGCCGTGCTGCAACCGGATCATCCTGCAGCCACAGCACCTGCAGTGCGTCGTCGGCACCGCGCTCGGCCAAGGCGCGCTGCAGGGCCGCCTCGCCATTGCGGCGGTGGCGCGCGTCGACCAGCAGCCATGCCGGTGTGCTCTGGCCCGGGCGTGGTGCTGCACGCAGGCGTTCCATTGCCTCATCAATGCTGGCCAGCGGCTGCACCTGCAGGCCGTGGTGCGCGGCGATGCGTTCGACGCGTGGCTGCAGCTGTGCATCGGCGGTGTACAGCAGCAGCGCTGCCGGCGAGCGGGCCAGCGCCGGCAGGTCGCCGGGAACCTTCAGCAGCGGTATTTCAAACCAGAAGGTTGCGCCCTGGCCTGGGGTGGAATGCACGCCGATGTCGCCATGCATCAGGTCGGTGATGCGCTTGCAGATGGCCAGGCCCAGGCCGGTGCCACCGTAGATGCGGGTGGTGGAGGCGTCGGCCTGGCTGAAGGACTGGAACAGCCGCGCCTGCAGGGCCTCATCGATGCCGATGCCGGTGTCGATCACTTCGAAACGCAGCTGGTGCTGCGCGGGGCCTTCGCCCAGCCGCTGCACGCGCAACTGCACCTGGCCGCGTGCGGTGAACTTGATGGCATTGGCCAGCAGGTTGCCCAGGACCTGGCGCAGGCGCACGGGGTCGCCGCGTACCGGCAGGCGTACGGCCGGATCCAGTTGCAGGCTCAGCGTCAGGCCCTTGGCTTCGGCGGCGCGCTGCAGCAGCTGCACCACGCCGTCGAGCAGTTCGCGCAGGTTGAAGCTGGTGATCTCCAGTTCCAGTGCCTGGGCTTCCAGTCGCGAGTAATCGAGGATGTCATCGACGATGCGCAGCAGCTGCTGCGAGCTGGCCGAGGCGGTGGCCAGCATCTGCCGCTGGTCTTCGCCGAGCGGGCCGCGRGCAATCAGCTCCAGCATCGGCAGGATGCCGTTGAGCGGCGTGCGGATTTCATGGCTCATGGTGGCCAGGAATTCGCCCTTGGCCAGCACGGCTGCTTCTGCAGCCTGCTTGGCCTGCAGCAGCTGATGTTCCAGCTGGCCCTGGCGCTCGGTGGTACGCCGCAGCTGGTCGCGTTCACTGGTCAGGGTGATGCGTTCGCGCTGCAGTGCCGCCAGCGCGCGATTGCGCGAACGCAATCGCAGGCCCAGTACCAGCAGGGCGACGATGGCCAGCGCCAGTACCGCCAACAGCGCGACCGTCGGTGACACTCAGAGCACCGCGTTGTGGAAGTCGAAGTTCAGGTCGCTGCCGGCCGACTGCACCATGTTGCCCTGGATGTAATCGACACCGCCGACCCACATCGCGGCCGCTGCCTGCGGGTCCTCGATCTGCTGGCCGATGATCTGCAGGCCGGCTGCATGCGCCTGCTCGATCGATCGGCGCAGTTCTTCGCGCGTATCGGGGTTGGAGTGGCTGCTGGAAAAGCGTGCGGCCATGCGCACGAACGACAGGGGCAGCTGGGTGAGCAGGGCCAGGGCTTCGCTGCCCGGTTCGAACTGGCTCAGGCAGAAGCGCACGCCGACGCTGGCCATGCGCTGGCAGAACTGCTGCAACGGCACGGTGTGGATCAGTGCATCGGGCAGGCGCACGTCGATCACCAGCGCGCTGCCGGGCAGGCGGCGTTGCTGCAGTGACTCCAGCAGCCAGTCGGCGAAGGCATCGCGCTGCAGGGTACGCAGCGACTGCGAGACGAACAGGTTCAGCGGCTGGGTGGCGTGGCGATACAGGTCGAGCAGACCCATCGCATGCTCCAGCACTTGCTGGTCGAGGTCGGCGATGCGGCCGGCCGCCTCGGCTGCCGGAATCACCTGGCCGGCGGTCAGTACGCTGCCATCGGTCCGGCGCAGGCGCAGCAGCAACTGGTACTGCGCGCTGCTGCCACCGGCGACGGCGACGATCGGCTGGTAAGCGAGCTCGAGCTGGCCTTCCAGCAACGCCAGGTGCTCCTGCTCGGTCGTGACCTGGCGATGCACGTGGCCGGCCACGCCGGCGCTGAGCAGGCGTGCCTGCAGGGTGGTACGTTCGACCGCTTCCAGGGCGCTGCTGGCATCGTCGAAACCCGGCGACAGCGGCGCGTAGCCGACCACGCCACGCAGGTGTACCGATTCGTCGTCGCGGATCACGAAGGCGCGCGCGGACAGCTGCTCACGCAGGGTGCCGGCAATCGCTTCCAGGCTGTCCTCATCGGCGTTGCGCGCCAGCAGCAGGAAGCTGTTGTCGTTCAGGCGCGCCAGCAGGTGCGGATGGCCAGCCTCGGCAAGGCGTTGCCCGGCCTGCACCATCAGCCGCTCGAAGGCCGCATAGCCATAGCGCTCGCGCAGGCCCAGCGCGCTGGAGATTTCGACGAAGAACACGCCGCCGCGGTCGTGCTGGGCCAGCGTTGCGTTGAGTTGCTGCAGCACGTGGTGGCGCGTCGGCAGCCCGGTTTCCGGGTTGCTGGTGGCCGGTGCGCCGTTGGCACCGGGCAGGGTCGCTGCCTGCGCGCGTGCGCGGCGGATACGGTTGGCCACCGCGGCGATCAGGTGGCGCGGCCGGATCGGCTTGCTCAGGTAATCGTCGGCACCGCAGTCGAGCACTTCGAACTGGCGCTCCGGATCCGGGTCGCCGCTGAGGAAGACGATCGGCAGCAGCTGCATGCCGGGCTGCTGGCGGATCATCGCGGTCAGCCGCATGCCATCCAGCCCGGGCAGGTGCAGATCCATCAGGATCAGGTCAGGGCGTTGCTCGCGGATGGCCTGCTGCACGCCATCGGCATCGCCTAGCACGATCGCCTGCATGCCGGCGCCATGCAGCACGCTCTGTGCGAACAGGGCCTGGGCACGATCGTCTTCGACGATCAGCACGCGGTAGGGCGAGTCGGCATCGACAGGCGGGATGTCACTGTTACCCGCCTCGGGCAGTGCGGCGGTGGAGGGCAGGGGCGGCGGAGCCGCCAGTCGGGCGCCGTCGCCGGGCACCGACAGGGCGGGTGTCTCTGACACCGCCGGTACCGCTTCGGCAGGCGTTGCCGCGGCCAAGGGGGCGGCCCAACGTTGCCAATGATCGGCCGGGGGGGTTTCAGCGCGTCCCGGGCGGGGGCCCGCGGCGGATTCGTTTGCGGCCATCGATGCTCCTGGTGTTCGCGGCCATTATGCGACAAGCCTGCCGATCAGCCGGTACGCGGTTGCCGTTGTCCGTCGTCGCTGCCGCCACGTGCCAACCAGCGCACGCTTTTCCACAGGGTGCGCCAGACCAGCCAGACCAGCAATGCGCCGGCCAGGCTGCAGGCCAGCACCACCACCAGCGCGATCCATGGATGCGCCAGCGCGAGCGCCAAGCCGCCGATCACCACGGTATCTTCGGCCGCAGAGGCGACCCAGTTGCTGGCCGGTTCCGGTGAGGTGTTGAGCAGGGCGCGGGTGCCGGCCTTCAGGCCATGGCTGGCCAGTGCAACGCCCGCGCCGGCGACCAGTGCGCCGGTGCCCAGGTCGCCATCGGGCGACAGTGTCGCTGCCGCGAGGAAGGCGCCGGCGGGCACGCGCGCCAGGGTCTGCACCAGGTCCCAGGCTGAATCCACGCCGGGAATCTTGTCGGCGAAGAATTCGGCAATGGCCAGCGCCGCCGACGTGCCGAGCACCCACCACGACTCGGTGGCCTGCAGCGCCGGTGGCAGGTCGACCCAGCCGAGCAGGCCGGCGATGCCGACGCCGAATACGGTGAGGTAGACACGGATGCCGGCCAGCCAAGCCAGCAGGATGCCGATCACGAACAGGTGGGCTTCGGTCATGGCGTGCTCCGGCGGCGGAACTGTGCGGGGTGCCACACTATCGACCATGGAGTGGCTGAATGCCACCGCCCGGTGCCGGCCGGCACCGGGGAAACCCGCCGTTCCTGTCATACACTAGCCCGTCGTTTGCCCCAGGGGCCGTACTGGCGTCGCCACTGCGATGCCACGGAGACTACCCATGAACAACCGCCCTCCCATGCGCGTGCAGGTCCGCCTTCCCGGTGCCGCGCAACCACCCGCCGACCGCCGTCGCCTGCTGGTGATCGCCGGCATCTGGCTGCTGAGCCTGGTGCTTGCGGTGCTGGGTGGCTGCTGGCTGGGCACGCCGCGCGGTGAACAGGGCCAGCGCGTGCAGGCTGCCGAGAAGCGCGCCGATACGCTGCAGACGCAGCTGACCGAACTGCGCCAGAAGCAGGCCACGCTGGAAGCGTCGGACCGCATCAGCCGCGCCGCCAACAACGAAGTGCAGTCTTCGCTGGCCGAGCGCGATGAAGAGATCGCCGGCCTGCGCGCTGACGTCGCCTTCTACGAACGCCTGGTGGGCTCGACCAGCCAGCGCAAGGGCCTGAACACCCATTCGATTGAATTCAGCCCGGAATCGGCCGGCACCTGGCAGTACAGCGTGGTGCTGACCCAGAACCTCAACCGCGGGGCGATCAGCCAAGGGCAGATGCGTTTCACGGTGGAAGGCGTGAAGAACGGCAAGCTGGCCACCATCAGCTGGGACGAGCTGCACCAGCGCAGCAAGGTGCCGGGACAGGATTACTCGTTCCGGTACTTCCAGCAGCTCACCGGCAGCGTGATGCTGCCGGCTGACTTCACCCCGCAACGGGTGAAGGTGACATTGGGGAGTGGTGCGGGGGGCACCACGCAGGTATTCGACTGGAAACAGGCCGGTGCACCGGCCAGCAAAGGGGAGTAGGCAGATGTTCGGAAGCAGCAAATCCAGCCGTGATGGCCAACTGGTGGTGGATGCCCTGATCGGCAACCAGGTGGTGATCCGTGGCGATGTKGAATTCAGTGGTGGCCTGTACGTGGAAGGTCGCATCCACGGCAAGGTGATTGCCCAGGAGGGCGCCAGCGCGGCGACCCTGACCCTCGCCGAGCATGGCGTGATCGAAGGCGAGATCCGCGCCCAGGTGGTGGTCATCAGTGGCCGGCTGGACGGCGATGTCCATGCCACCGAGAAGGTCGAGCTGACCCCGAGTGCGCGGGTCAACGGCAACGTTCATTACCAGGTGGTGGAAATGAATGCGGGCGCCCAGCTGAACGGCCGGCTGATCCATGCCAGCGCCCCGATGCAGGCCCTGCCTGCGCCGGAAGGCGAAGCGTCCGCTGACGGCAAGGGCGACACCGCCGCCCGCCGCAAGCTGGCCGAGGCGATGGCTTGAAAGCCAGCGCCGGCGCCCCCATGCTGAGCCCATGAACACGCTCGTCTCCCTCCCCGGCGCCACGCCGGCCGCCGCGCCCGACTACCAGTCGCTGGATCGGCCGCTGAACTTCACCGAGGCCGCTGCGGCCAAGGTCAAGGAACTGATCCAGGACGAGGGCAACCCCGACCTGTCGTTGCGTGTGTACATTGAGGGTGGCGGCTGTTCGGGCTTCCAGTACGGGTTTGAGTTCGACGAGAACCGTGCCGGCGATGACCTGGCGGTGCAGACCAGCGGGGTCACCCTGCTGGTCGATCCGCTCAGCCTGCAGTACCTGATGGGTGCCGAAGTGGATTACACCGAGAGCCTGACCGGTGCGCAGTTCGTGATCCGCAATCCGAACGCCAAGACCACCTGCGGCTGCGGCAGCAGTTTCAGCATGTAATCGCAGGGCGTGGGGCATGCGCCCCGCGCGGTGCCTTCGGTAGATCCACGCCATGCGTGGATGGCCTTTCCTGCAACCACAGGCGGGTTTCTGCACAGTCTGCGGCTTGCCACTTGCCGTGATTGGCGGCAGGCTAGCTGGATGCTCAATTCTCCTTCGCCGCTTTCCGGTTTTGCCTTCGTGGGTGAACCGTTGGAGCGCGCCGATGCCATGCGCGAAGACGCCGATGCTCTGGCGCGCCTGTGGCCCGATGCGCGCATTCTTGTCCTGGACCAGGACGGCACCGCCTTCACCGGTGATGACGACCAGCCGCTGGCGTTGACCGGCGCCGATGTCGGTGGCGGGCCGGGTGTCGCGATCTTCCTCGGCCTGCGTGGCGAGCAGGCGTGGTTCTCGGTGGAAGCGGCCAGCGTGACCGTCACCGCGCCACGCCGGCTCGATCTGCGCCAGGCCGCACTGCTGTGGACCGTGGCCGATGCGACAGCCTTCAGCTACGCCCGTGGCATGTCCTACTGGCAATCGCGTACCCGCTTCTGCGGTGTCTGCGGCAGCGCCGTGACGTTCGCCCGGGGTGGCTTCGTCGGCCGCTGCCCGCAGTGCGCGACCGAACACTATCCGCGCGTCGACCCGGCCGTGATCGTCGCAGTGGAAAACCAGGGCCGGCTGTTGCTGGGTCGCCAGTCCAACTGGGCGCCGCGCCGCTATTCGGTGCTGGCCGGCTTTGTCGAGCCGGGCGAGACCTTCGAGCAGACCGTAGCGCGCGAAGTGCACGAAGAGAGCAAGGTGCGGGTGACCGCCTGCCAGTACCTGGGCTCGCAGCCCTGGCCGTTCCCCGGCGCATTGATGGTCGGATTCCGCGCGCAGGCACACGACGACGTGCCGACCGTGGATGGCGAACTGGAAGACGCGCGCTGGTTCAGCGCCGAGGAAGTTGGCGCGGCCCTCGCGCGTGACGTCGAGGACGATGGAGAAGGCATCCGTCTGTCACCGCCGATTTCCATTTCGCGGGGCCTGATCGAGCATTGGTACCGCCAGCAACCGGCATCCGGCGGTGCCAGCATTGCCGCCACCTGAACACGCAGCCGGTTACAGTACGGTTCACCGCTGACGGCGACGCTGCGACAGGTAAGGTAGCGACGCCGAACGCTCGCTCGTAGGGAGACCTGCCATGTTCACCACCCTGGTCGCCGTGTTGGTGGCACTGGCCCTTGGCCATGTCGCCCCGGCCGCTGCCGCGTCGCTGCGCCGTTTCGACGGCTTCCGGCGCTGGCTGGGCTGGCTGGACGCGCGCGGTGGTCGGGCCTGGCAGGGGGCCGCCGGCGTGGCGTTGGCGATCGTACCGCCACTGTTGCTGATGGCGCTGGTCGCCTGGCTGCTGCGCGGGGTGCTGTTCGGCCTTCCGGCGCTGCTGCTGGGCGTGGCCGTGCTGGCCTGGTGCTGGGGCCCGCGGGATCTGGACCGCGACATCGAAGCGATCATCGATGCCGACGATGCGCCCACCCGGCAGGCGGCGGTACGCAACCTGCAGTCGGCCGGTGGCAGCCTGCGCGAGGATGTTCCGTCACTGGTCGAGGCGACCGTGCTCAACGCCCTGCGGCGCTGGTTCGCGGTGCTGTTCTGGTTCCTGCTGCTGGGCCCGGTGGGGGCTCTCGGTTATCGTCTACTGGCACTGATGGCGGAAAGCCCGATGCGCGCGCGCGTGCCGGTGGAGCCGCTGGCGCTGGCACAGCGGCTGCTGGGCTGGATCGAGTGGCCGGTGGCACAGTTGATGGCGTTCTCGATGGCCCTGGTCGGCAACTTCGACACGGCCTGGAAGGCATGGCGCCAGGCGCATGGTGAGCGCTTGGCCGGCGGCATTGGTTTCCTGGGCGCGGTGGCGCGTGCCAGCGTCAATGCCGAGCTGCGCGAAGATGCGCACGATTACACCGAAGCCGGTCTGCTGCCGGTGTGGCAGCGGTTGCCGGACCTGCGGGATGCGATGAGCCTGGTGTGGCGGATGCTGCTGCTGTGGCTGGCGGTGCTGGCCCTGCTGGTGATCGCGGGCTGGGTGACCTAGTTGTTCTTTCTGCAGGGCTTGCTGCCCTGCACCCGCTGGAAGCAACAGCAACAGCAACAGCGGCTCTGGATTTCTGTGGGTTTGGCGGGGCGGTGTGGGGCTGCAGGACACGCCGTGAACCCATCCATGGGGGCTCGATTGCGCCTTGCTCGTGTGCGCTGTCCTGCGCACACGGCAAGACCGGGGTCGGGCGTCCTGCCCAACCCGCCCGAGGCATGCCTCGGGCCCATGGCGCCAACGGTCCTGCAGCCCCACACCGCCCCACCCCCGACAGTTTCCGATGACGGCCAGTAGATCCACGCCATGCGTGGATGCCGAGCGGAGCGACCCGCTTCGGCTTTTGATCTTCTCTTTCTCTTCCGTGGTGGACGCGCACGGAAATTGTCCGTGGCCGGGCGGGATGGGGCTGCGGGGGTGTCCGCGGCATGGATGCCGCGGCCAAGCCTCCACGGACGGATTCACGGCGTCCCCCGCAACCCCATCCCGCCCGGCCACCCCAGGGCTTCTGCCTTCAAACGCCGCCCACCACAAGGGGCTGCGCCGTTGGCTGGAAACCTACACCGGAGCCAGCGCGGTGAACGGTGCCCACGGCAGGTTGCGCAGCACGGCATAGCCGGGCAGCAGCCATAGCCAGAACGTGGGGCTGGCCAGTACCCGCATCAGTGGATCAAGCACGCGCGGGCGTACGCCGGCGGTGTTGAGCAGCATCAGGAACAGGAAGGGCAGGCTGATGACCAGCAACGGGTTCATCGCCATCGCGCCGGGCAGGTCGAAGTGGACCAGTGAGTACAGGCAGCGCGTGCTGCCGCAGCCGGGGCAGTAGAAGCCGGTCAGTGCGTACAGCGGACAGCCCGGCAGCGGATTGCCGGAGACATACGGATTGACGTGGCGCAGGACCACGGCGGCACCCGCAGCCAGGCCGGACGCGGCCAGCAGCGGAGCCCAGCGGGTGAGTCGGGAACGAGCAGGAAGTGCGGACATGCGGGGGCGGGATCCGGCGCATGGCCGGACCCCGTCGCGGGCATCAGTAGCTGCCGTTGCCGCCGCTCAGGGCGCCCAGGCCGCCAACGGCCATGATGATGATGAAGTACAGGACGCCAACCACAACGGCAGCGATGGCCGACCAGATGGCCCACTTCTTGGCCTTGTCGGCCGAATCACGGGCACCGGCGACGTCGCCGGCAGCCAGCTTGCCGTTGACCTGCGCGGCGTAGACGATCGACACGATGCCGGCCGGCAGGCAGCAGAACAGGGTGGACAGGATGGCCCAGACCAGATTATTGGGGACCTGCGCAGTGGTGGTGTTCATGGTTCAAGCTCCTCGATGGGTGGTGGTGGTGAATCAAAGGTCGGATAGAGCGCCCAGCGCGGCCAAGCCGCCGAACAGCCCGAACCACAACAGCAACAGGACCGGCAGGGCTGCGGCCGAAGCCACCGCCCACCAGCCCGCCTTGCGCGACGCGCTATAGGCCCCCGGCAGGTCACCGGCCGCATTGCGACCATCGACCTGGGCGGCATACACGATCGACACCACGCCCAACGGCAGGCAGCAGAACAGCGTCGTCAGGATCGCCCAGACCAGATGGTTGGGGATGTAGACCGGACGGCTGAGCGGTGGCGGTTGATTCAAAGCAAGACTCCATTCCTTGGTGGTCGGCCGTGTGAACGGGCCGAACCTCCCCCCTGTGGGTGCGTAATCTACCGCAACCAACGACGCATGTATGCGTTTTCAGCCCCGTCAGGCCTCGCATCGCCCTTGGACGGTGGCGTATGCAGCGTACCGTCATCGCCCCCGGATGGGGGCGATTGCGTCAGGCGAGGTCGCCGCGCAGGGTGCGGACCTGCGCTTCCAGGGCGGCGGCATCGGTTGAATGGCCATCCACCGCCGGGGCGGCGACCACCTCCACTGTCGCCCGGAACCGACGCGGTACGCGCATCCGGCCCAGGCGGGTATCGCGGCGGCTCCACATGCTCGACCACATGCCGCGCAGGGCCATCGGCACCACCGGTACCGGGCGGCGTTCAAGGATCTTCTCCACACCCGATTTGAACGGTGCCATCGCGCCGTCACGGGTCAGTGCGCCTTCCGGGAAGATGCATACCAGCTCGCCCTCGGCGAGTGCGGCGTCGACTTCATCGAACGCGCGCTGCATCAAGGCCGGGTCTTCGCGCGCACCAGCGATCGGAATCGCCTTGGCGGTGCGGAAGATCCAGCGCATGACCGGGATGTTGAAGATCTTGTAGTACATGACGAAGCGCACCGGGCGCGGGATCGTCGCCGACAGGATCAGCGCGTCCATGTAGCTGACGTGGTTGCAGACCAGCAGCGCGGCGCCCTCATCGGGCACGTTCGCTTCGATGCCGTGCGGGCGCAGCCGGTACAGCGTGCGCACCATCACCCAGCTGAGGAAGCGCATCAGGAATTCGGGGACGATGGTGAAGATGTAGATCGCCACCACGGCATTGGCGATGGCCAGTGCCAGGAACAGCTGCGGGATGGTCCAGCCGAGCAGGCGCTGGGTGAGCAGGCCGAGTACGGCCGCAGCGACGATGAAGCCGGAGTTCTGGATGTTCAGCGCGGCGAATACGCGCGACATCTCCGATTTCGGCGTGCGGCTCTGGATCAACGCAAACAGCGGCACCACGAAGAAGCCGGTGAACAGGCCGATGCCGAGCAGGTCGATGATGATGCGGATGCTGCCGGCCTGGTGCACGAACTGGGTGACCGACAGGCCCTGCGCGGTGGCTTCACCGGCGCGCGCGAAGTACAGGTCCAGCAGGAAGGCGGTCATGCCGAACGCACCCAGCGGCACCAGGCCGATCTCCACCGTACGCGCCGACAGCTTTTCGCACAGCAGCGAACCGACGCCGGTGCCTACCGAAAACAGCGCCAGGGCGAAGATGTACAGGGTGGGTTCGCCACCGAGGTTGGTGACCGCATAGGACGGCAGCTGCGCAGTGAGGATGGTGCCGACGAACCAGAACCAGGACACGCCGAGGATGGCGTTGCGTACCGCCTTCTGTTTCCTGGCCATGCGCAGCACGGCCAGCGATTCGGGAATCGGGTTCCAGTTGATCTTCAGGTCCGGGGCGCCGGCATCTACCTTGGGGATCATGCGCGCGGCCAGGTTGCCGCAGATCGCCAGCGCGATGACCGCGGTGGCGGCCACGATCGGTCCATGGCTGCCGGCCAGGGTGAACACCAGGCCGCCGACGATCATGCCGGTCAGGATCGACATCGACGTGCCCATCTCGACCAGGCCATTGCCACCGGTCAGTTCTTCCGGGCGCAGCACCGAGGGCAGCACCGAGTACTTCACCGGGCCAAACAGGGTGGACTGCAGGCCCGTGCAGAACAGGGCCACCAGCAGCACCGGCAGGCTCTCGGTAAGAAAGCCCACCGCAGCCAGCGTCATGATCACGATCTCCATGGTGGTGGTGATCACGATCAGCCGCGACTTCTCCAGCTTTTCCGCGATCTGCCCGGCCAGGGCGGAGAACAGGAAGTAGGGCAGGATGAACAGCGCCGGCGCCAGGTTGGTGTAGAGCGTGCGCTCACTTTCAGCCACGCCGAGGTAGAACAGCAGGCCGATGATCGCCTGCCGGTACACGTTGTCGTTGAAGGCACCCAAGCCCTGCACGATGAAGAACGGCAGGAAACGGCGCTGGCGCAGCAGGGCGAACTGGTTGTGACCGGACATGGAACCTCCTTGGACCGGCGCAGCCTAGCATTCCTGCCTGTCAGGCAGGGATGGGGTAGGTGCGGACCGTTGGTCCGCACACCCCACCAACGCTCACACGATATCGTCGACCACGCCGCCATCGACCCGCAGCGCTGCGCCGGAGGTGGCCGACGCCTGCGGCGAGGCGAGGTAGACCACCATGTTGGCCACTTCCTCGACCGTGGCCGCGCGCTGGATCACCGATGCAGGACGATGGGCCATCACGAACTCACGGCCGATCTGTTCCAGCGGCTTGCCGGTACGTGCGCGTTCTTCTTCGAACATTGTTGCGAAGCCGTCGGACAACGTTGGGCCGGGCAGCACCGCATTGACGGTGACGCCGCTGCCGGCTACGCGCTTGGCCAAGCCGCGCGACAACGACAGCTGCGCGGTCTTGCTGACGCCGTAATGGATCATGTCGGCAGGAATGTTGCGTGCCGATTCGGAGGAGATGAACAGCACGCGGCCCCAACCGGCGTCGACCATCGCCGGAAGCAGGGCGCGCGACAGGCGCACGCCGGACATGACATTGGTCTGCCAGTACTGCTCCCAGGTGGCATCGTCGGTCTCGAAGAAGTCCTGCGGGCCGAAGATGCCGGCATTGTTGACCAGGATGTCGACGTTGCCCGGCAGGCCGGCCAGCAGCGCGTCGACCCCGCGGGCGTCGGACAGGTCGGCGGCCACGCCCAGCACGTTGGCGTCGGGAATGGCAGCCAGCAGGCGCTGGCGCGCGCGTTCCACGCTGTCGGCACTGCGGCCGTTGAGGATGACCTGCGCACCCGCGGCGGCAAGCCCCTGTGCGATGGCCAGACCGATGCCGGCGGTGGAGGCGGTGACCAGTGCGGTGCGGTCGTTGAGTTCGATCTTCATGGGGAGATCCTGCGTGGGCGACACGGCAGTATCGGCGCGGCGGCGTGATCGGAATGCCCCCGTGGACGCAACACGATGTTGCACGGCCGACAGGGCGACACCCGAATGCCGCTCCAGCACATCACGCCACGCGTGGATGCCGCACCAGTAGATCCACGCCATGCGTGGATGCGCTCCAGTAGATCCACGCCATGCGTGGATGCGGTCCGCTCAAGCCAAGCCGCGCACCGCGCCATTCGCTGCCGCTCTGACCTTCGGCAACATCCGCAGCACCAGCGCCATCTGCGTGCGGATCAACTGCAGTTTCGGCGGCATCGTCTCATCGAGCTGCTCCAGTTCCGCGGCCACCGCACGATCGGCGTCGTTGTCTTCCTCTGACACCGGCTGCTGTGCCGTCAATGCCGATGCCAGCTGCTGCAGCGCTTTACGCACCCGCTCGCCGGCGGCCAGCGCGAGTGGATCGCCCGCGTAGCTGTCAACCTGGTCGCGGTGCGCACCCAGCGCCGATAGATGCCCGAGCAGGGTGTTGGACAACGCCAGGAAGTGGAAACCCGAATCGAGGTTGCGGCGCACGTGGCCCGGTTCGCGCAGCATGTTCGACAATGCGGTGGACAGTGCGGCATCGGCGTTGTGCATGTCGCGGCGGGCGATGCGGTAGGCCAGGTCGTCGCGCATGCCGCTGCGGTACTGGCCCAGCACCGATTCCAGATAACGGGCGGCGGTATCCAGCACCCGCGCCAGCACGCGGTGCAGCTGTCGACCCTGCCAGTCCGGCAGGATCAGGAACGCGGCCGCTGCGGCGATCGCGCACCCCAGGATCGTATCGACCATGCGCGGCACGATCAGCACGAAGCCGTCGCCGATCAGGTTGAAGCAGGTCAGCGCCATCACCGTGATGGCGGCCGAGGCGACCAGATAGCGGTCGGAACGGGTGAAGAAGAACAGCAGTGCCGACAGCAGTGCGATCAGCAGCTGGATCTCCAGCGTTGGGAACAGCTGCAGCAGCGCCCAGGTCAGCACCAGGCCGGCAAGCGTACCGACGATGCGCTGGGCCAGGCGTTGGCGGGTGGCACCGAAGCTGGGCCGGCACACGAACACGATGGTCAGCAGTACCCACGAGCCGTTCTGTGCATTGAACAGATGGATGGCAACGAAACCGGCGATCAGTGCCAGCGCCATGCGCAGGCCATGGCGGAACAGCACCGAGCCGGGGGTGAGCTGCTGGCGCACGCGCACGCCCATTTCGCGCAAGGTGTGCGGGTTGCTGTCGCGCAGGCGGGTGTCGACGTTGTCCAGGCTGGCTTCGGAACGTTCGGCATCGAGCAGGCGGCGCTCGATGCTGCGCAGGTTGTGCACCAGCAGGTCCAGCGAGCCGAGCAGGCGCTGCCACTGCGGCCGTTGCTGGTCGCGCAGGTAGGCCAGGGCATCGGCCAGATCGCGCCCGGCCTGCTGGTTGCTCTCGCCGTAGACGAACGGACGACGCAGCCGGATCGCTTCGCCCAGCCGTGCGCAGGCCTGGCCCTGCAGGTCGAGCAGGCGCTGGCAGCGGTACAGCACGTCGCTGTGGAAGAACGCGTCGACCAGCGCGCCGTACGGGTAATGCGAGGAGCTGGCGCGCTCATGGAAATCCTGTGCCATGTAGTACAGGCGCAGGTACAGGCCGGAGTTGACGCCGGGCCGTCCGGAGCGGCCAAAGCGCGCCAGGATCGCTGTCTTCGCCTCGTTCAGCGCGCCGACCACGCGGCGGTTCTGCTCGGCCAGGTCGAGCTGGCGGCGCTGCAGGTCCGCCTCGCGCACGGGTTCGAACAGCGCGGCCTTGAGCTGCAGGTAACGGCCCAGTTCCACGTACAGGCGGGCCACGCGCTCGCGCACCGGCCGGTTGGCGAACAACGTGGTCCACAGGATCGACAGCAGCCCGTACCAGACTGCACCTGCCAGCAGGTGGCTGACCGCATCCAGCGCACTGTGCAGGTCATGGGCACCATGCTGTTCCAGGCCGATCATGGTGTAGATGGCCAGCGTGACGGTCGCCTGGGCGATGGACGCGTAGCGCTCGCCCAGTGCACCGAGCAGTGTCAGGCCGAACGTGGACAGCGCCAGGGCCGCGATGAATATCCACGGCCAGGGGAACAGCCAGATCACCGAGGCCGCCGCCAGGCAGAAGCACAACAGCGACAGCAGCACGGCCTTGGTCCGGCCCCACCAGTTGTCATCGGTCTCGGCAATCGCACTGGCGATGATGCCGAGGAACACGCCGGGCAGCGCGGTCAGCGCATCCAGGTGCCAGCACACGGCCAGGGCCGCTGTCAGGGCAATGAACACCCGCAGGCCATAGCTGGCCTTCTCGTGGGCCCACAGGCGGCTGAGGCGGGATTCGCGTGCGGACATGCAGGCTCGGCGAAAGGATCGGCCACCATTATTACGGGCCACGCGTGAAATCCGGTAGCGCCGCGCCATGCGCGGCGAGCACGCAGCGCGGCGTGGCATGCAGCCGCCGGCATGGCCCGGCGCTACCGAGACCCGTTACATGTCGAACCGAACGCTCAGCGCGAAGGTGCGCGGCAGGCCGACGCCGGCATTGGACCAGTACCTGCGGTTGGCCAGGTTCTCCACGCTGGCACGCAGGGTCACCGGATGGCCGGAGGCCAGCAGGCGGTAACCGACGCCGGCGTTGACGAGGGTGTAGTCGGGCAGCTTCAGGGTGTTGTCGGCGTCGTACCAGACATCGCCGTAGTAGCGCACGGCGGCATAGGTCTCCAGCCCTTCCACCCACGGCAGCTGGTAGGTGGCGTGCAGCACGCCGCTCCAGCGCGCAGCACCGACGGTACGGTTGCCTTCCTGCGCCGCGCTGCCCGGTGACAGCTTGTCGTAGGTCGGGTCCAGCCAGGTCACGCCACCACCCACGGTCAGCGCATCGGTCAGGTGCAGGTCGGCGCTGGCTTCGACGCCTTCGTACAGGGTGATGCCATCCTGCACCAGGCGCTTGCCTGCATCGGTCAGCTGATCGATGTTGGCGCCACGCTCCAGGCGGAACGCAGCGACGTTCGCGTTCCAGCGATTCGCTTCCACCTTGGCGCCGATCTCGTACTGCTTGCTGATGGTGGGGTCGAGCACATCGCCGGCATTGATGTAGCTGTTGCCTACGCGGCTGCCTGCTTCCAGCGACTCGATGTAGCTGGCATACAGGGTGACGGCCTCGCTGGGCTTGAACATGACCGCGTAGGTCGGGGTGACCGGATAGGTGTGGTAGGCGCCCTTGGTCTCGAAGTCGTTGTAGCGCCAACCGGCCAGCACCGACCAGCCATGGCCGAGATCGACGGTATCGCTGACGAACACCGCCTGCTGCACGGTCTCGTCACCGCGGGTCATCACCCGTGAACCCACCGCGTCGTGACGGATGCCATGGCGCTGGTAGAGGTTGGCGCGGCCGATCAGGCTGAACTCGTAGGGACGGTCCCAGCCCAGCCCGGTCTGGTGGCTGACACCGGCCACCAGCTGGTGCTGCAGTGGGCCGGTACCGAAGCGGCCCTGTACCAGTGCCTGCGCCAGCTTCCACTCGCTCTTGCCGCCGAGCTCATAGACGTTGACGGCGTAGTCGCCGTTGGTATCGTCGATGTAGGCGAAGATCTTGTTGACGTCATTCCAAGAAGTGGTGACGCCATAGCTCAGGCTGGCCTTCCAGTCGCTGTTGATCTGCCAGTTCAGCGCGGTGGACAGCAGGCTGGAGCGGGTGTCGTAGTAGGTGCCGGGCACGCTGTTGTCGACATCGCCGGCGATCGGCCGCAGCAGTGACGTCAGGCCACGGAAGTAGTACTGCGGTGATTCCTCGCGCAGGTCGCGCGACTGGAACACGCCGTCGAAGGTCCAGGTGAGCGCATCGCTCAGTCGCGCGTCCAGCGACAGTGCACCGACCTTGCGATCGACATGGCCACCGTTGAAGGTTTCGCCCTTTTCCTGGTATGCGTTGAAGCGGTAGCCGAACATCTGCTCGTTGCCGAAGCGGCCGCCGACGTCGATGCCGCCGCTGACGATGCCCTGTTCGCGCCAGCCGAGCTGGGCGGAGAAGGTCGGTACGTCGGTCGGTTTCTTGGTGATGTAGTTGACGATGCCGCCCGGCGCGCCGAAGCCGTACAGGAAACCTCCCGGACCCTTCAGCAGGTCGACCTGTTCCATCACTTCCAGCGGCCATTCGGTGCCCCAGGACGAGACCTGCAGACCGTTGACCCGGTAGCTGTCGAAATTCAGGTCGATGCCACGGTTGCGGATCGGCGAGCTCCAGCCACTGGCATAGGCGCTGACCTGGGTGGTGACCGAGGGGTCGAGCAGGAAGGCTTCGCCCAGCGACACGACCTGTCGCTGTTCGATCTGCTCACGGCCGACGGCGGTGATCGCGAACGGGGTATCACGCAGCGCGCGATCGCCGAGGGCGCCAGCCTCGGTATGGGTACGCTCGGCGATGACCTTGACCGCGTCCAGATCGGTGGCGCTGCGGGATTCGGCCGGGGCTTCGGCGTGTGCAGTGCAGGCGGCGGACAGCGCGACGGCCAGTACGGCCAGGCGGGGGGAGCGAATCGGCAACATCGATGGAGATCCTCGGCGGGCGGCCACGGGCCATCCGCCCATGCAGGGGGGAAAGGTCGGTGGCTGGGATCACGCAGGCATGCCGGGGACGGCAGCGGGGCGCCGCAAGGGGGCGCAGGACCATGGCTGGATGAGAATTGTTCTCTTTTCGTTACAGCGCGTCAAATGCCATCGGCGTGCGGACCAACGGTCCGCACCCACCAGGGCAGGTGTTGCAGTAGATCCACGCCATGCGTGGATGGGCCTTGCTACGCACGCTGTGCGCGCCTCAGCAGCTTCGCTTCGCGCCTGCGCGCGCGCCGCGCCTTCCAGCGCTCGGCCAGGCACGAGAAGATCACGTACAGCGCCGGCGTGCTGAGCAGGGTCAGGCTCTGCGAGAACAGCAGGCCGCCGATCATCGCGATGCCCAGCGGGCGACGCAGCTCCGAACCTTCGCCCAGGCCGATCGCCAGCGGCACCGCCGCCAGGATCGCCACCATCGTGGTCATCATGATCGGCCGGAAACGCACGATGCTGGCTTCACGTGCGGCCTCGCGCGGAGTCAGCCCATGTTCGCGCTGCGCCACCAGGGCGAAGTCGATCATCATGATCGCGTTCTTCTTGACGATGCCGATCAGCAGCACCAGCGCGATCATCGAGATCACCGACAGTTCGGTGTTGGTGCCGAACAACGCCAGCAACGCACCGACGCCGGCGGCCGGCAGGGTGGACAGGATCGTCACCGGGTGGATCAGGCTTTCGTACAGGATGCCCAGCACCAGATAGACGGTGAGGATGGCTGCCAGTACCAGGATCAGCATGTCGCTGGGGTCGGAATTGAAGCCGAAGCCCGCATCGTCGGCCAGGCGGATGTCGCCGGGCATGCGCATGCCGGCCACGGTGCTGTCGATGATGGCCTTGGCCTCGCCCATGCTGACGCCGGGGGCGAGGTTGTAGCTCAGGTCCATCGTCGTGTACTGGTTTTCATGGGTGATCTGCGAGGGCGCCAGGCCCGGCGCCTGTCGGGCCACCGCCGTGATCGGCACCATTTCGCCGTTGCGTGCACGCACATGCACTTCGTCCAACGCCGAAGGCGTAGCGGTCTGCGACGGCAGCGCATTGACCACCACGCTGTACTGGTTGATGTCCGAGTAGATGGTGGAGATCTGGCGCTGGCCGAAGGCGCCGTACAGCGCACCGTCGATGGCGCCGACCGAGATGCCCAGGCGCGCGGCCTTGGCCCGGTCGATCTCGATGTTCTGGCGCAGGCCGGCGTTGTCGACGTCGGTGCCGACATCACGCAGGTTCGGGTTCTTCTTCAATGCCGCCTGCAGCTTGGGCAGCCATTCCTGCAGTGCGGCCAGGTCGTTGCCCTGCAGCGAGACGCGGTACTGTGCGCCCTGGCTGTTGCCACCGCCATCGTTGCTGGGCAGGTCCTGGATCGCGCGCAGGCGCAGCTGCAGGTCCGGGTAGCGGTCGGCCTTCGCACTCAGCCGTGCCAGTGCGTGTGCAGTGGTTTCGCGGCGCCCTTCCTTGCGCGACTTCAGTTCGACGTTGAACTGTGCGCTGGAGCCCTGGCGTCCGCTGCCCAGGCGTACGCCCACGGTCTTCACTGCCGGGTCGGCCATCAGCATGTCGGTGATGCGGCGCTGGCGGCTGACCATGTCCTCGAAGGACACCGTCGCACTGGAATTGGCGCGGCCCCAGATCAGGCCGGTGTCCTGCGGCGGGAACGCACCCTTCTTCACCGCACCGAACAGGAAGATGGTGACGCCGATCAGGATCAACGGTGTCAATGAAAGCAGCAGCGCATGACGCAGCGAAAAATCAAGGAACACGGTGTAGATGCGCAGCATCCTTTCGTGACCGGCATCGAGCCAGCGGCCGAAGCGCGACGGTGCCGCCGTGTGGTCGTGCGCGCTGAGGAAGCGGCTGCACAGCGCCGGGGTCAGCGTCAGCGAAACGATCATCGACACCACGATCGCCGCCACCAGGGTCACGGTGAATTCGCGGAAGAACGCGCCCATCATGCCGCTGGCGAACAGCAGCGGGATGAACACCGCCACCAGCGAAGCGGTGATCGAGACGATGGTGAAGCCGATTTCGCGCGCACCGGCGAAGGCCGCCTGCATCCGCGGCATGCCCTCGTCGAGGTGGCGCATGATGTTTTCGATCACCACGATCGCATCGTCGACCACGAAGCCGATCGCGATCACCAGCGCCAGCAGGCTCAGGTTGTTCAGGGTGAAGCCCATCACGTACATCACCAGCGCGGCACCGGCCAGCGACAGCGGCACGGTGACCGCCGCGATCAGCGTCGGCGCCAACCGGCGCAGGAACAGCGCCATCGTCAGCACCACCATCGCCAGGCTGATCAGCAGGGTGATCTGTACTTCATGCAGCGACGACCGGATGGTCGGGGTGCGGTCGAAGTAGGGCGTCATCGTGGTGCCCGGCTGCAGGTAGTCGCGCAACGCGGGAATCTGCGCTTTCACCCGGTCCACGGTCTCGACGATGTTGGCGCCGGCACGGGTGAACACATACATCACCACGGCCGGTTTGTGGTCGAACCACGCGGCCTGGTAGGCATCCTGCTGGCCGTCGTAGACGTTGGCGATGTCCTTCAGGCGGATCACCCGGCCATCGCCCTGGGTCTTGACCACCAGATCGGCGAAGTCGGCGGCGCGTGCGACCGAATCGTTGGCGATGATCGCCGTGGTGGTGTTGCCATCGCTGAGGAAGCCGGTGGGCGAGGTCACGTTGGCCGCGCGCACGGCATTGCGCAGGTCGTCGGCGGTCAGTCCCAGCGCGTTCATCAGGCGCAGGTTGACGTCCACACGCACCGCCGGCGTCGAGGCACCGGCGATATCCACCGAGGCGACGCCGCCGATCTGGCGGATGCGCTGGGCCAGCAGCGAATCGGCGACGTTGTACAGCTCATCGGCGGACTGCGTCTGCGAGGTCAGCGCGATGGCGATCACCGGGTCGTCGTTCGGGTTCGCCTTCTGGTACATCGGCGAGCCCATGCCCGAGGGCAGGTCGGCCTGCGCCGAATTGATCGCGGTCTGTACGTCCAGCGCGGCCGAATCGATGTCGCGGTCGCTCTGGAAGATCATGAAGACCAGCGAGCTGCCTTCCGAGCTCGACGAACGCATGCGGTCGATGCCAGGCAGCTGGCCGAGATGACGCTCCAGCGGCGCGGTCACCGTGGAGGCCATGGTCGCCGCATCCGCACCGGACTGGCTGGCATGCACGAAGATCACCGGGATCTCGATGTTCGGCAGTGCCGACACGCCGAGCCGCAGGTAACAGATCACGCCGACCATGAACAAGCCGATGGCCAGCAGGGCGGTGCCGATCGGGCGGCGGATGAAGGGGCCGGACAGGTTCATCGTGCAGCCCCCCGAAGGTGCGGGGCCAGGGTCATGCCTGCGGCTCCTGCACCGTGCCATCGCGCAGCGCACGCTGCTCACGGCGACGGGCAAGCCATTCCGAGAAGCGTTCCATGTACAGGTAGATCACCGGCGTGGTGTACAGGGTTACCAGCTGCGACAGCAGCAGGCCGCCGACGATGGCGATGCCCAGCGGCCGACGCAGTTCCGAGCCGATGCCGGTGCCCAGCGCCAGCGGCAACGCGCCAAGCATGGCTGCAGCGGTGGTCATCATGATCGGGCGGAAGCGCAGCAGGCAGGCGCGGCGGATGGCCTCGCGCGCGTTGGCGCCGGTGCGCCGCGCCTCGATGGCGAAGTCGACCATCATGATGCCGTTCTTCTTGACGATGCCGATCAGCAGCACAATGCCGACGATGCCGTCCACCGACAGGCTCAGGCCACAGACCATCAGTGCCAGCAGCGCACCGACGCCGGCCGGTGGCAGGGTCGAGATGATCGTGATCGGGTGGATGTAGCTCTCGTACAGCACGCCCAGCACGATGTAGATCACCACCAGCGAGGCCAGCAGCAGCCACACCACGTCGGTCTGGCTGCCGGTGAATTCGGCGGCCTTGCCGATGAACTGCGCATGCACGTGCGCCGGCATGTCCAGGCTGGCCTTGGTCTCTTCGATGGCCTTGACCGCATCGGACAGCGAGTAGCCCGCAGCAACGTTGAAGGAGACCGTCACCGCAGGAAGCTGCTGCTGGTGGCTGACCAGCAGCGGCGCGCTGGAGACCTTCGCCTCGGCCAGCGCCGACAACGGGATGATGCCGCCCGCACCGACGGTGATGCCGGTGTTCTGCGCACCGATACCGGTGGCGGTCGACGAGTTGGACGAGGTGACCTGGCCGAAGCTGGTCGCGTTGGTGCCGGTGAGGGCGCCGGCACCGTTGGAGGCGACCGCCAGCTGTTCCATCAGCGCAGTGCTGGTACGGAACTGCGGCGCCACTTCCAGCACCACGCGGTACTGGTTGAGCTCGGTGAAGATGGTCGAGATCTGGCGCTGGCCGAACGCATCGTAGAGGGTGTCGTCGATGGTCTGCATCGGCACGCCCAGCACGCTGGCCTTGTCGCGGTCGATGTTCAGTTCCAGCGCGCGGCCCTGGTTGGACAGGTTGTTGTCGACGTCGGCCAGTTCCGGGCGCTGGCGCAGCGCCTGGGTCAGGCGGTTGGCCTGCAGCGCGACTTCCGCGCTGTCCACGTCCGACAGCGAGTACTGGTACTCGGTGGCGGCCACGCGGGTGTCCAGGGTCACGTCCTGTACCGGCTTCAGGTACAGCGCCACGCCGGGAATGCCGGCCACGGACTTCTGCAGGCGCGGCAGGATCTCATCCAGTCCATCACGTTCGCTGCGCTCTTTCAGCACGATCGACAGCTGCCCCTGGTTGAGCGTGGGGTTCATGCTGCCGGCACCGATGAAGGCCGATACGCCGGTCACGTCCGGATCCCTGCGCAGCGCTTCGGCCACCTGCTTGGTGCGTTGCTCCATCTGCGGGAAGGCGATGTTCTGGTCGGCCTGGACCACGGCGGTGATCAGGCCGGTGTCCTGTTCGGGCAGCAGGCCCTTGGGAATCAGCACATACAGCAGCACGGTCAGTACCAGCGCGGCCGCGGCCACGGCCAGGGTGAGCGGCTGGTGTTCCAGCACCCAGTCCAGGCTGCGCTCATACAGGCCGACGGTGCGCGTCCACAGATTCTGCTTGCCGGCCGCGGCCGCACGTTCGTGCGCGTCTTCGCCCTCGGGCAGCGCATCGGGATTGAGCAGGTAGGCGCACATCATCGGGGTGAGCGTCAGCGAGATCAGCATCGACAGCACCACCGCGATGCTCAGCACCCAGGCGAACTCGTGGAACAGGCGGCCGGTGACGCCGGGCATCAGCAGCAGCGGCAGGAACACCGCCACCAGTGAAACCGTCAGCGACAGCACGGTGAAGCCGATCTGGCGCGCACCGATCTCGGCCGCCTCCTTGCCGCTCTTGCCTTGTTCGATGTAGCGCACGATGTTCTCGATCATCACGATCGCATCGTCGACCACGAAGCCGGTGGCCACCACCAGCGCCATCAGCGAGAGGTTGTCCAGCGACATGCCGGTAAAGGCCATCACTGCGAAAGTTCCGGCCAGCGACAACGGCACCGCCACCGACGGAATGATCGTGGCCCAGAACCGGCGCAGGAATACGAAGATCACCGCTACCACCAGGCCGATGGTCAGGATCAGGGTGAACTGCACTTCATGCACCGAAGCGCGGATGGTTTCGGTACGGTCGGAGAACACCTCCAGGTGCACGTCGGCCGGCAGCACGCCCTGCAGCTGCGGCAGCAGCGCGCGGATGCGCTCGACGGTCTGCACGATGTTGGCGCCCGGCTGGCGGCGCACTTCCAGCAGCACCGCCGGCTTGCCATCGGCCCATGCGGCCAGCTGGTCGTTCTCCACGCCATCGATCACGTCGGCCACGTCGGACAGCCGCACCGGGCGGCCGTTCTTGTAGCTGATGATGGTGTCGCGGTATTCGGCGGCGCTGGCCAGCTGGTCGTTGGTGCCGATGCTGTAGGACTGGGTCTTGCCGTTCAGCGAGCCCTTCGGCGCATTGACGTTGGCCTGGGTGAGCGCGCTGCGCAGCTCTTCCAGGGTCAGGCCCATGTTGGACAGCTGCGCCGGATTGACCTGGATGCGCACGGCCGGACGCACGTTGCCGGCGATCGACACCAGGCCCACGCCCTGCACCTGCGACAGGCGCTGGGCGAGTATCGAGTCAGCGTAGTTGTTGACGTCGCGCAGCGGTCGCGTATCGGAGGTCAGCTTGAGGGTGACGATGGCCGCGTCGGCCGGATTCACCCGGTTGTAGACCGGCTGGTACGGCAGCGACGAGGGCAGGGTGGCCTGGCGGATCGCTGCCTGCACGTCCTGTGCGGCGATGTCGATGTCGCGGTCCATCGAGAACTGCAGGATGATCGTGGACAACCCCGCCGAGGAATCGGAGGTCATCAGTTCCAGCCCGGAGATCTGCCCGAACTGGCGCTCCAGCGGCGTGGTCACCAGCGAGGCCATGGTGGTGGCGTTGGCACCGGGGTACTGCGTGGTCACCACCAGGCTGGGCGCATCGATTTCCGGCAGCGCCGACACCGGCAGCTTGCGGTAACCGAGGATGCCCAGCAGCAACAAGCCCGCCATCAACAGCGAGGTGGCAATCGGGCGGCGGATGAAGATCGTCGAAAAGCCCACGGACTGATCCTTGCTGGCACTTCAATGGCAGCGCCGGCGGGATCGCCGGCGCGGGGAAGAACAGGGGCCTGCGCTCAGCGCGGGCCACCACCGCGGCGGCCGCCGCCACTCTTCTGTTCGGCGGCCTTCAGTTCGGCCTCGGTCGGTGCGGCCGGGGTCTCACCCGGCTTCAGCGCGGTCACCTTGCTGCCCGGCTTCAGGCGGAACTGGCCTTCGCTGACCACGCGCTCGCCGCCCTTCAGGCCTTCGGCGATCTGCACCTGGCTGTCGCCCACTTCCACGCCACTGCGCACGGTCTGCATCTTCACCGTGTTGTCGCCCTGCACGACGTAGACGTACTCGCCGTCCGGGCCACGAAGTACTGCCTGGGTCGGGATCACCACGCCGCCGCCGATGGTGCGCAGCTGCATGCGCACATTGACGAACTGGCCCGGCCACAGGCCGTTGTCGGTGTTGTCGAACACCGCGCGTGCCTTGAAGGTGCCGCTGTCGGCGCTGATCAGGTTGTCGACCACGTCCAGCTTGCCGTCGCCGCTGAGCACGTGGGAATCGGCGCGGTCCAGCGCTGCCACCGGTACGCTGCCGGCGGCCTGCGCCTGGCGCACGTCGCCGAGCTGGCGCTCGGGCAGGTTGAACAGCACGTGGATCGGATGGATCTGGGTCAAGGTGACCAGTGCGGTACCGGCGTTGACCACGTTGCCGGCGTCGACCGCGCGGATGCCGGCGATACCGGTGATCGGCGCGGTGACCCGGGTGTACTGCAGCTGCACCTGCGCCGAACGCATGCTGGCTTCATTGGCCGCCACTGCGCTTTCGTACTGTGCCACCTGGTTTCGTTGTGTATCCAGATCGGTCTTGGCCACGAACTGGCGGTACTCCGGCGCGTTCGAGCGCTGGTAGTTCGAGCGCGCGGTGGCCAGCAGGGCTTCGTTCTGGCGCTTGGACGCGACGGCCTGGTCATAGCTGGCCTGGGCGGTGCGCGGGTCGATCACCGCCAGCACGTCGCCCTTCTTCACTTCCTGGCCTTCGCGGAAATTGAGGCTCATCAGCTGGCCGCCCACCTGGGGGCTGACGGTCACGGTGTTCATCGCGGTCACCGTGCCCAGTGCGCTGGCATACACCGGCACGTCCTGGCGAACGGCATCGACCACGGTTACCGGCACCGGGCCGGCATCGGGATCTTCACCGCCCTCGCGAGCGCCTGCTTCCTGCCCGGCTGCCTTGTCCTTGCCGCCACCGAGTACGCGCAGGCCGACCACGGCCAGCACCAGTACCGCCACGACCAGCAGCACGATCTTCCAAACACGTGACATTCAAGACTCCAAGAGGGCTGGACGGGGTGCAACCCCGGGTGGCAATGCGCAAAGCATACCTGTGGCCCACCGGGTTTCCTGCATGACGGATGGGACGGGCGCTCAGACAGATGGACGACGCTGGAGGTTCCCGTAACGGCAAGGTTGCCCTACATTCAGGTGCAGACCCCTTCCGTGGAGATCGAGATGCGCCGTTCGTTGCTGCTGTCCGCCCTGCTGCTGGCCCTGCCGGCCCTTGCCCACGCCGAGGACGCGCAGCGCCCGGAAGTGACCGCCGCCGCGCAGCGCCTGCAGGCCAAGGTGGTTGAATGGCGCCGCGATTTCCATCAGCACCCGGAACTCTCCAACCGCGAGGAGCGCACCTCCGCCGAGGTCGCCAAGCGGCTGCGTGCGATGGGCCTGAAGCCGAAGACCGGCATTGCCCACCACGGCGTGGTGGCGATCATCGAAGGCGGCAAGCCGGGGCCGAAGATCGCCCTGCGCGCGGACATGGACGCACTGCCGGTGACCGAGCAGACCGGGCTGCCGTTCGCCTCCAAGGCCACCGCGCAGTACCGCGGTCAGACCGTAGGCGTGATGCATGCCTGTGGCCATGACGCGCACACCGCCACCCTGCTGGGCGTGGCCGAAGCGCTGGTGGCGATGAAGAAGGACCTGCCGGGCCAGGTGATGCTGATCTTCCAGCCGTCCGAAGAAGGTGCGCCGCCGCCGGAAGAGGGCGGTGCGGCGCTGATGCTGAAGGAAGGCCTGTTTGCCGACTTCAAGCCCGAGGCGGTGTTCGGCCTGCATGTGTTCTCCAGCGTGCAGGCAGGGCAGATCGCGGTGCGCGGTGGCCCGCTGATGGCCGCGTCCGATCGTTTCGGCATCAAGGTGATCGGCCGCCAGACCCATGGCTCGGCCCCATGGAACGGCGTCGACCCGATTGTTGCCACTGCCGACCTGATCGGCACCGCACAGACCATCGTCAGCCGCCGGGCCAACCTGTCCAAGCAGCCGGCGGTGCTGACCTTCGGCGCGATCAACGGCGGCATCCGTTACAACATCATTCCCGATGAAGTGGAGATGGTCGGCACCATCCGCACCTTCGATGAAGGCATGCGGCAGCAGATCTTCGCCGACCTGCGCAACGTGGCCGACCACACCGCTGCCGCGCATGGGGCCAAGGCGGTGACCGACATCTACGAATCGGAAGGCAACCCGGCCACGGTGAACGACCCGGCGCTGACCGCGAAGATGCTGCCGAGCCTGCAGGCGGTGGTGGGCAAGGACAACGTGTACGAGCCGCCGCTGCAGATGGGCGCGGAGGATTTCTCGCTGTACGCCAAGGAAGTGCCGGGCATGTTCTTCTTCGTCGGTTCCACCAGCGTGGGCATCGACCCGGCGACGGCGCCGGCCAACCATTCGCCGAAGTTCCTGCTGGATGAGAAGGCGCTGGATGTTGGATTCCGCGCGCTGCTGCAGGTAAGCCTGGATTATCTGCATGGTGCGGGCACCCCGGCGGGGTGAGGGTTGCAGGCAGGGCTTGCAGCCCTGCACCCGCCGAAGCAACAGCAACAGCCGGAGCAACGGCAAAGGCTGGCATTCCGTGGGATGGCGGGGTGGGTCCGGTGGCAGGGGACGGCGCAAGTACGTCCCTGTAGCCTCGGTCGCGCCATCCATGGCGCTCACGCCCCTGCCACCGGACCCACCCCGCCTTCGACAGATTCCCGCGGCTGTTGGAACGACATCCTGCTTTGGTAGGTGTCGACCTTGGTCGACACGGCGGACGTCATGAACGTCTGAAGCATCGGCTTTTGATTTTGATTTTTCTGATCTTTCCCGTGGTGGATCGGCGGCAGAAATGTGTCTGGGGGCCGGGCGGGTGGGGGTGGCGGGGTATCCGCGCCATGGATGGCGCGGCTAAGCCTCCAAGGATGGATTCACGGCGTCCCCGCCAGCCCCACCCGCCCGGCCCGCACCCGGGAGTCGGGGCTTCCCGCGACCAACCCACCCACCACGGAGGGGCTCCGCCGTTGGCCGACCCGGCCGAAGGCCCGCTCTGCGCGCGATACAATAAGCACCATGAACACCCCACAGGATTCCAGCCTCGGTCGCGAGGTCAGTTACCCGTCGCAGTACGATCCCGGCCTGCTGTTTCCCATCCCGCGCGTCGGCGCCCGCGCCGAGATCGGTCTGGACGAGGCCGCGCTGCCCTTCGTCGGCCATGACCGCTGGCACGCCTTCGAGCTGAGCTGGCTTGACCCGCGTGGCAAACCGCAGGTCGCCGTCGCCACCGTGCAGGTGCCGTGCACCTCGCCGCGGCTGATCGAATCGAAGTCGTTCAAGCTTTACCTGAACTCCCTCAACAGCACCCGCATCGACAGTGCCGAAGCCCTGCGCGAGCGCCTCGTCGCCGACCTGTCGGCCTGTGCCGGTGCCCCGGTCCAGGTCACGTTCGGCCTGCCGGCATTGCGCGAATCACCGCTGGGCGAGTCGATCGACGGCCTTGAGGTGGACATCGATTGCTATGGCCCGCCGCAGGCGGACTACCTGTCGGCCAACGCCGATGCGCTGGTGGAGGAGACCCTGGTCTCGGCCCTGCTGAAGTCCAACTGCCCGGTCACCGGCCAGCCGGACTGGGCCACCGTCAGCCTGCGCTACCGCGGCCCGCAGATCGATCGTGCCGGCCTGCTGCGCTACCTGGTCAGCTACCGCGAGCACGCCGAGTTCCACGAACAGTGCGTCGAGCGCATCTTCAGCGAAGTGTCCGCGCGCTGCTGGCCGCAGTGGCTGGAAGTCGAAGCCCGCTATACTCGTCGCGGTGGCCTGGACATCAACCCGTGGCGCGCCAGCCCCGGCATCGCCGCCCCGGCCGCGACCTACCGAGAACTGCGGCAGTAACCGCCGCAGGCGGTTACAGGTAGTGCCGGCCGCTGGCCGGCAACCGCGCGGAGCCCGCGTCCAGGCCAAGCCGGCCAGCGGCCGGCACTACCGTCGGGCTGCGTTGTGACGGGTAGCGCCGGGCCATGCCCGGCGAGCCCAGCGGTGGCGTTCCGCCTCGATTGTTCAGCCGCCCCGGGGGGCGGCTTCACATCGGCACCATCCCCATTTAACAACCTCTATGACACCGTGCCAGCCATGTAGTCATACAGACGGGAGTGTGTGGATGAGTACCGAGAAGAAAGCCGATTTCTCCGGCGTCAGTGGCAGCGTCGACAGTACCGCCCAGCAGGTCCCCAAGGCGGACTTTTCCGGCGTCAGTGCTTCGGTGGACAGTACCGCCGAGGTGGTCAGCGGTGGCACCTACACCGTGCAGAAGGGTGATTCGCTGTCGAAGATCGCCAAGCAGCACCTGGGCGATGCCAACGCCTGGAAGAAGATCTTCGAAGCCAACCGCGATGTGCTCGACGACCCGGACAAGATCTTCCCGGGCCAGACCCTGAAACTGCCGCCGAAGTAATACCGGCGATCCAATCGCCGTCCGAACAATCCTTGGAGGAATCCCGAATGATCAAGACGACCCCGCTTCAGAATGCCCTGCTGGCCGCGCTGCTGGGCAGCGTCGCCCTGGTGGGCTGCAAGAAGAAGGAAGAGACTGCAGACAACAACGCGGCTCCGGCGGCAACCACGCCGGCCGAGGCGCCCGCTCCGATGACCGGCGCGCCGCCGCCGATGGCTGCATCGGCCGTGGCGGTATCGGCGGTCACTGTCGGCAAGACTGCCGCAGCTGACAAGTCGGTGACCACGGCTGCCCTGTTCGCGCCGAAGGACGATGTCATCGTCTCGGTGAAGACCGATGGCGCGGCCAACAATGTCACCGTCGGCGCCAAGCTGACCTTCCAGGATGGCCAGGTGGCCGGCGAGCAGAACGCGACCCTGAACACCAGCGGTGCAGAGACCACCAACATCACCTTCAAGAATGCCAATGGCTGGCCGGCCGGCAAGTACCGCGCCGAAGTCATGGTTGATGGTAAGGCGGCCGGAACGCCGCAGGAGTTCGAGGTCAAGTAAGTCCCGCCGACTCTCTCCCGGTTGGACTCACGATGGACGCAGCCGCGAGGCTGCGTCCTTTTTTGTTGGTGGCTTTGCGGGAAGGCCTCATCCACGCATGGCGTGGATCTACCTGGGCCTTGCACGCGGCATCATCTCCATCCACGCCACGCGTGGATGATGGATCACAGCGTTGCCAGGGTGCAGTACCGCCGCGTATGGCACGGCTTTGCCCCGCGCGGCTGAAAACGCGACAATGCAGGGGTTTCCCCGACGCGCGCCCACCCTGACGGCGGCGGGGAAAGTGACACGGTTGCACGTGGCCCGGCGCTGGCGCCGGCCTTCCCCTGAGCACTGCTACAGAGTCCAAGTCCCCCATGTCCAAGATCCTCTACACGCTGACCGACGAAGCACCGTTCCTGGCCACCCAGTCGCTGCTGCCGATCGTCGACGCCTATACCTCCACCGCGGGCATCGCAGTGGAAACCCGTGACATCTCGCTGTCCGGCCGCATCCTGTCGCTGTTCCCGGAACTGCTGAGCGATGCGCAGAAGGTCAACGATGACCTGGCCGAGCTGGGCCAGCTGGCGACCACCCCCGACGCCAACATCATCAAGCTGCCGAACATCTCCGCCTCGGTGCCGCAGCTGAAGGCCGCCATCAAGGAACTGCAGGACCAGGGCTATCCGCTGCCGGATTACCCGGAAACCCCGGCCGACGACCAGCAGCGCGACTACAAGGCGCGCTACGACAAGGTCAAGGGCAGCGCAGTCAATCCGGTGCTGCGCGAAGGCAACTCCGACCGGCGCGCGCCGCTGTCGGTGAAGAACTACGCCCGCAAGCACCCGCACCGCATGGGCGCCTGGGCGTCCGATTCGAAGTCGCACGTTGCGCACATGGACGCGGGTGATTTCTACGGCAGCGAGAAGTCGGCCACCCTGGCCAACGCCGGCGCGCTGAAGATCACCCTGCACGGCAAGGACGGCAGCGCCGTCGTGCTGAAGGAAAAGACCGCGGTCAAGGCCGGTGAGATCGTCGACGCGGCAGTGATGAGCCGCAAGGCGCTGGCCGCCTTCATCGATGCGCAGATCGAAGACGCCAAGTCGCAGGGCGTGCTGTTCTCGCTGCACCTGAAGGCGACCATGATGAAGGTCTCCGACCCGATCATGTTCGGCGTGGTCGTCAACGAGTTCTACAAGGACGTGCTCGCCAAGCACGCCGACACGCTCAAGCAGGCCGGTTTCGATGCCAACAACGGCATCGGTGATCTGGTCGCGCGCCTGCCGTCGCTGCCCGAAGCCACCCGTGCCGCCATCGAAGCCGACCTGCAGGCCGAGTACGCGCAGCGTCCGGGCCTGGCCATGGTCAACTCGGACAAGGGCATCACCAACCTGCACGTGCCGAGCGACGTGATCGTCGACGCCTCGATGCCGGCGATGATCCGCGACTCCGGCAAGATGTGGAATGCCGAAGGCAAGCTGCAGGACACCAAGGCGGTCATTCCGGACCGTTGCTATGCCGGTGTGTACCAGGCTGTCATCGACGACTGCCGCAGCAACGGTGCCTTCAACCCGGCCACCATGGGCTCGGTGCCCAACGTCGGCCTGATGGCGCAGAAGGCTGAAGAGTACGGCTCGCACGACAAGACCTTCCAGATCGCTGCCGACGGCGTGGTCAAGGTCACGGATGACGCCGGCAACGTGGTGTTCGAACATGCCGTGGAAGCGGGCGACATCTGGCGCATGTGCCAGACCAAGGACGCGCCGATCCAGGACTGGGTCAAGCTGGCCGTCGAACGCGCGCGCCTGAGCAGCACCCCGGCCGTGTTCTGGTTGGACGCCGCCCGTGCCCACGATGCGCAGGTCATCGCCAAGGTCGAGACGTACCTGAAGGACCACGACACCAACGGCCTGGAGATCCGCATCCTGCCGCCGGTGGAAGCGACCACCTTCTCGCTGGCCCGCATCCGCAAGGGCGAGGACACCATTTCGGTGACCGGCAACGTGCTGCGCGATTACCTCACCGATCTGTTCCCGATCATGGAGCTGGGCACCAGCGCCAAGATGCTGTCGATCGTGCCGCTGATGGCCGGGGGCGGCCTGTTCGAGACCGGTGCTGGCGGTTCGGCGCCGAAGCACGTGCAGCAGTTCGTCGAAGAGGACTACCTGCGTTGGGACTCGCTGGGTGAATTCCTGGCCCTGGCCGCGTCGCTGGAGCATCTGGGCAACCGCTACGACAACGCTGCCGCCCGCGTGCTGGCCAAGGCGCTGGACGAGGCCAACGGCCAGTTCCTGGACAACGACAAGTCGCCGTCGCGCAAGCTCGGTGGCATCGACAACCGTGGCAGCCACTTCTACATCGCCCTGTACTGGGCGCAGGCCCTGGCAGCGCAGAACGAAGATGCCGCACTGCAGGCACGCTTTGCTCCGCTGGCCAAGGCGCTGGCCGACAACGAGCAGAAGATCGTTGACGAGCTGATCGCGGTGCAGGGCAAGGCCGTGGACATCGGCGGCTACTACCGTCCGGACGTGGCGAAGGCCGCTGCCGCGATGCGTCCGAGCGCGACCTTCAATGCCGCGCTGGAGCAGCTGCGCGGCTGATTCATCGCCGCCCGGTGGTGACCTCGAAACCCGCGCTCCGGCGCGGGTTTCTTTTGCCCGGTTGTCGCCGGCGCACATCCACGCATGGCGTGGATCTACCAGAGCGTCCATCCAAGTGGCATGGATCCACCCGGGCGCCCATCCATGCGCGGGCGGGGAGCGGCAGAAAACCGTGAAATCCGTCATCTGTCGGAATGCCGTCAACACGGCATGAAACTTGCCCGCGATGGCCGTCGCAGAACGGACGCGTGCGTGTTCACCATTGCCGTCAATATGAGCAGTCGATCACGACGATGGCGGCAAGCCATGGCCTAGCCTTGGCGATGCGAGACCGCCGGGGAGGTGGTCGCACGGGGAACACGGATGGCACGCGTGCTCGTAGTGGGAACCGATATCCAGGGCGAACAGGCCCTGCTGCAACGGCTGCGGTTGGCCTCGGCGCTGCCCGACGGGCAGATACGCCGCAGCCAGGACCTGGACGACTGCGACCTGCTGGTGATCCGCGATACGCCAGCTCTGCGCAACGCGGCACTGCGCATGCGCCAGCAGCGCCCGCGCCTGCACTGTTGGATCGAGGACCTCGGCGGCCAGTTGCGCGAAGGCGATGGCGGCCAGGACGTACTGGATGATGGCGCGATAGGACGGGCGCTGCGCGGCATGCAGGCCGGCACCGAAGCGACGCCGATCCGCCTGGCTGACGGCGCGCATGCGATCACCCGCCTGCTGCGCGAGCGGCTGCCATCGCGGCAGGGCCAGGCGCTGCTGGGCGAGGGCGCAGAGCCGCTGCTGCTGCTGGATCTGGAGCAGGACCAGGCGGTACTGCTGCACGAACCGGCCACGGTGCTGGTGGAACGGCTGGCGCAGGGCTTCGAGCACCTGTATCTGGATGCGCTGCTGCCGGCGCAGCTGCAGGCACTGGCGGGTGACCGCACGCGACTGCCGTTGCGTCCGTTGCTGTGGCAATGGGCGCAGCGCAGCCGTCACTGGCAGGCGTTGGATGAGCGCCTGCGCGGGGCGTCGGTGAAGCTGCTGCGCTGGCCGGACTTCCGCGTGCTCGGCCACGATCACGATGGCTTCCGTCTATGTTCGCTGCTGCTAAAGCGTGCCTGCACGGTGGACGAATGCGCGATGCTGCTGGATCTTCCCGCCGCCGCCGTGCGCGATTTCATCCACGCCGCCTACCTGTGCGGCTATGCGCAGCTGCAGGTCGCACCTGCAGTACCGCTGGCGGGTGCGCGTGCCAGCACTGCCGACAACGGCCTGCTCGCACGCCTGTGGCGCACGCTGCGCGGGAGTGATCGCGATGCGTGAGCACAAGGTGGTGGTGCTCGGTGGCATGGGCAGCGGCAAGTCGACATTGGTACGCAGCATCGCCGCCGGTGCGGTGGTCGACACCGACGTAGCCAACAGCGACCGCGCGGGTGCCGACAAGGCTTCGACCACGGTGGCGCTGGACTATGCCGATATCGACCTGCCCAACGGCGAGAGGCTGCGCCTGTATGGCACGCCTGGCCAGCAGCGCTTTGATTTCCTGTGGCCGATCCTGCTGCAGGGTGCGCGCGGTGCGGTGTTGCTGCTGGACGCGCGCCGTGCCGGGGTGGCCGCCGAGCTGGACGCCTACCTGCAGGTGCTGCGCCCGTTCGGTCCGGCATTGGCCCTGGTGGTGGCGGTGACGCATCTTGACCAGGTGCCGGCAGCGGCACTGGATGACTGGGCCGAGCGCGCCCGGCTCGATGGCCAGCCGCTGCCGTTGCTGGCGGTGGATGCCCGTGATCGCGAACAAGGACTACTGCTGATGGACGTACTGATGAGCGAAATGGAAGCGCATGCACTGGTGGCCGCACATGGCTGATGGACAAGGCGCGCCGTTGCCGGACGCGCAGCAGCGCGAGCGCCTGCAGCCGCTGCTGCAGGACCTGCAGCAGCGGGTGGAAGGGGTGCGGACCGTGGTGCTGGCCAGCGTCGATGGCTTTGCCCTGGTCAGTGCTGGTGCGGAGGGGCGTGGCGAACGCCTGGCGGCGATGACCAGCGCGATGCTGGCCCTGGCTGCAGCAGTGGGGCGCGAACTTGCGCTGGGCGATCTGCAGACACTGATGCTGGAGGCTGCCGGTGGCAAGGTGCTGATGCTGGCCATCCAGGCCGAGGGGCGAGCGCCGCTGCTGCTGATGGCGGCCTGCGACCAGCGCAGCGTGATCGGCCAGGTGCTGTGGCAGAGCAGGGAATGTGGCCAGGCGATCCTGGCCGAACTCAGCGGATCGTGAGCCCGGCCGCAGGGGAACGAGGGGCTCGAACCAACATTGAGAGGGGTGCAACGTGGCTGGATTGAATGATTCGTTGACTGCACTGATGGGTATCGATGGCGCGCAGGCCGTGGCGCTGGTCGACTACGAAAGCGGCATGCTGCTGGGCGAGGCCGGTTCGGGCATGGACATGGAAGTGGCGGCGGCCGGCAACACCGAAGTGATCCGCGCGAAGATGAAAACCGCCGCCTCGCTCAACCTCAACGATGGCATCGAGGACATCCTGATCTCGCTCGGCAAGGCGTATCACATCATGCGCCCGGTGGCGAAGAAGAAGGGCCTGTTCTTCTACATCGTGCTGGACCGGACCAAGTCCAACCTCGCCCTGGCGCGGCGCAAGGTGCAGGACGTGGAGGCCGAACTGGCTATCTGAACGGTAGTGCCGGCCGCTGGCCGGCAACTGCCTGCATCCAGGGGTTGCCCAGACGGTGCCGACCAGCGGGCGGCACCGTCTGCACGCTCGACGACATCACACACGCCAGCGTATGGTGAGGTCGGTTCCCCCGGATACGTCGTGCATGTCCGATCCTGTCACTGCAACCGAACTGGCGCCGCGCATCGCCGACGCCATCCGCGATGGTTTCGAGCAGTATCACGCCCGCTTCGCCGCGATCACGGCGCGTGCCCGGGTGCGTTTCCAGCAGCGCGACTGGGCGGCGGCGCGCCACGATGCGGTGGAGCGCATCGCCCTGTACGACCAGTGCATCGCCGAGCAGATGGATGCGCTGCGGCGGCTGGCCGGTGACGCCATCAGCGAACGCGCGCTGTGGCTGCAAGTGCACGCGCACTTCAGCGCCCTGCTGCAGGGCCTGATCGACGCCGAGCTCTACAAGACCTTCTACAACACCCTGTCGCGGCGGCTGTTCGCCATCCGCGGTGTGGATCCGGAAGTGGAGTTCATCGCCTTCGATGTCGAGCCCTCCGATGCGATCACCCATCCGGTGGCGCGGCACACCTACGCGGTATCGCCGACGCGGCCGGTAGAGGCGCTGCAACGGGTGCTGGCCGACTACCGCTTCGGTGTTCCGTATGCGCACCAGCTGCGCTGTGCCGCCGCCATCGCCGTGCGCCTGCAGGACGATCTGGCGCACTGGGGCGACACGCCGGTACGCAGCATCGAACTGCTCGATACCGTGTTCTACCGCGAGCGTCGCGCCTATCTGGTCGGGCGCGTGTTCGGCGAGCACCGCTTCTCGCCGTGCGTGATCGCGCTGGTCAACGACGACCGGGGCCTGCGCGCCGATGCCGTGCTGACCCGGCGTCGCGATGTGGCCCATCTGTTCGGCGTGTCTCGCAGCTATTTCCAGGCCGACCTGGGCACGGTTGGCGATGCGGTGGTGTTCCTGCGCAGCCTGCTGCCGGGCAAGCCGATCGACGAGATCTATACCGTGCTCGGACGCGCCAAACAGGGCAAGACCGAGCGCTACCGGACGTTCTTCCGTCACTTCAATGAATACCCGAATGAGCGTCTGGCGCATGCCGAAGGCACGCCGGGCATGGTCATGGCGGTGTTCACCCTGCCCAGCTACCCGCTGGTGTTCAAGCTGATCCGCGATCGTTTCGCCTGGCCCAAGACGATGTCGCGGCAGCAGGTGGAGGAAAAGTACGCCCTGGTGTTCAACCTCGACCGCGTCGGTCGCCTGCTTGACGCACAGCCCTACCGGCACCTGCGTTTCCCGCGCGAACGCTTTGCCCCGGCGTTGCTGGAAGAGCTGCTGCAGCAGTGCGCGCAGAGCGTGCGCGTGGATGGCGACGAGGTGGAGATCGCGTTGTGCTACGTGCAGCGTCGCTTCCGGCCACTGAATCTCTATCTGCGCGAACAGGCTGGAGAGGCCGTGCGCGCAGCGGTACTCGACTACGCGCAGGCGATCACCGACATGGCGCGCAACAATATCTTTCCCGGTGACATGCTGCCGAAGAACTTCGGCGTGTCGCGTCACGGCCGTGCCGTGTTCTACGACTACGACGAGTTGTGCCTGGTCAGCGACTGCGTATTCCGGGCCTGGCCCAAGCCAAACTCCGCAGAGGAAGCGATGGCCGATGAGCCTTGGTTCCATGTCGGTCCGCGTGACGTCTTCCCCGAGCGGTTTGGGCCGTTCATGGGCTTGCCGGCGCAGGAACTGGCAGCGGTGCGCGAGCACTATCGCCATCTGTTCGATCCCGCCTGGTGGCAGGGACTGCAGGCGCGCTTTGCGGCGGGCGATTATCCGGACACGCCACCGTACTCGGCTGCGCAGCGGTTGGCGTGATTGGTCGCGCCGACGGCGAGGAACTCGGGTAATCTCGGTGCTTTCATCACCAAGGATCGGCAATGATGCGTTCTTCTCTTTTCCTGGCACTGGCCCTTGCGGTGTCTGGCGGTGGCGCCCTGATCGATACCGCCGATGCGCAGACCGCGCGCGAGGTACGCAGGCAGGCCGAGGCCAGCATGACCCTCAGCGGGGTCATCGACATCGGCCGCGAAGGCCAGGTTGAAGGGTTCCAGCTCGATCACCGCGAGAAGGTTGATGCTGGCGTAGCGGGGTTCGTCGACAAGGCGGTGCAGAGCTGGCGATTTGAGCCGACGCTGGTCGACGGCAAGCCGATGCCTGCCCGTACTACCGTCCACCTGCGTCTGATTGCCGGCAACATGGAGGGCAACAGCATGCAGGTACGGGTGGTTGATGCGCGCTTCGGCAAGCTCGGCGGATCCAGTGCGCCGAGCACCGATGACGTCACCGCAGCGAAGACGCGCGCACCGGTCTACCCACCACAGGCGGCATCGATCCGCGGGCAGGGCACTGTCATGCTTCTGGTCAAGGTGGGGCGTGATGGCAAGGTAGCTGACGTAATTGCCGAGCAGACCAACCTGACCGTGGTCGGTCCCGAGCGTACGATGAACCAGCTGCGCGACGTGCTTGCCAAGGCCAGTGTCAGGAGCGCCCGCGAATGGACCTTCAACCCGCCCACTACCGGCGAGGACAAGGACCGGGACTTCTGGACCGTGCGCGTGCCGGTCAATTATTTCTTCGACAAGCAGAGCGAGCGTTACGGCCGCTGGACCGCGTACATTCCCGGTCCGCGCCAGCAGGCGCCGTGGAAGACCGGTGAGGAAACCCAGATCGCCGGAACCGATCTGCTGCCCGAAGGCGGTGTGTACATGGTGGGTCGTGCGCAGGAAGGCCCGCGCCTGCTGACCCCGCTGGGATGATGCGTGATTGCGGGATGCACCGGGCCTGCCCCGGCGCATCCCGCTGGAATCGATGTGCTCAATCGGCGTGCGGGTACACCACCACCCGGTTGCGGCCCTGTTCCTTGGCCAGGTACAGGGCCTTGTCGGCCAAGCGCAGCGCCTGTTCCGGATCGGTATGGAAACTGGGGAAGTGGGCCACTCCCAGTGACACGGTGATGGTGCCCACCGGAGCGAACGGTTCGTCGGCGATGGCCTGGCGCAGGCGCTCGCCGGTCTGCCGGGCCGCTTCGATGCCAACGCCCGGCAGCAGCACCAGGAACTCCTCGCCACCGGCGCGGCACAGCACATCGGTCTCGCGCGAATGGCGGCGCATCTGTTCGGCGATATGCACGATGGCCGCATCGCCGACGTCGTGACCGTGGCTGTCGTTGATCGACTTGAAGCGGTCGATATCCAGCGTCAGGATCGCAAACGGCAGGCCCTGCGCCTGCAGCGCGTCGAGCGCCTGCTGCAGCCCGCGACGGTTGAGCAGGCCGGTCAGCGGATCGGTACGGCTGGCGCGGTTGAGCGTGCCGATGCGGTCCTGCAGCGCATTGAAGCTGTACAGCACGGCCTGTTTCAGCTGCGCCACTTCGAAGTACCAGGCGCGGATGCCATTGACGTGGCTGATCGCATTGCCGGTGTCTTCGCCGTCCTGCACGTTGCGCGCCAGCTGCCACAGCGGCAGCGAAATGCGGCGGGCGAACCACCAGGTGATCAGCAGCGACAACACGCCCAGCGGAATGGCATTCCAGATCACCGCCGACATCAGGCGTGACAGTGGCTGCAGCGTCGCCTCGGTCGGGCGCTGCGCGACGATGCCCCAGCCGGTTGCCGCCACGGGCGCGTAACCGGCCAGCATCGCCACCTGGTGGTTGTTGCGCACCTGCTGCGCACCGCGCTGGCCGCGCATCACTTCCCTCACCGCCGGGTTGTTCAATGCGTAGGTGCCCACTTCCTTGGGGTTGTTGTGATAGATCAGACGGCCATGGCGGTCCACCACGTACAGGTAGGAACCATCGCGGTAATAGTGCGTACCCAGCAGCGTATTGAGTGCACTGCGCTGGCGCAGGTACAGGGTGCCGCTGACATAGCCCCGGTACTGGCCGCTGCGGTCGAATACCGGGTGCGAGATCGAGATCAGCAGCTTGCCGGTGGCCGACTGGTAGGGATCGCTGATCATCGGCTGGCGCCGTTCCAATGCTGCCTTGTTGCCAGCGCTGCGCAGGATCTCGCCCTGCAGCTGCAGGCTCTGCGGCGAGGTCGCGATCACCCGCCCGTCGTTGGCCACCACCAGCGAGGAGTTGAAGCTGCTGGACTGCAGCTGCAGGCGACGGGCTTCATCCTGCGCCTGGGCCGGATCCATGTCGCTGTCGCCAAGCCGGGTGGCGGCATAGGCCAGCTGCTGCTGCGCGGCCAGCAGGAAGTTCTGCGTGGTCTCGGCCAGCTTGGTGGCGTACACGCGGTTGGCTTCCAGGGTGTTGCCCACCAGCTGGTCGCGCTGCACGCGATAGCTGGCAAGCAGCGTATTGGCCAGAGCGATGACGGCGCTGAGCAGGGCCAGGGCAAGGATCAGCTTGCCCAGGTTGAGCCGGGGGGACAGTGTGCGCATGCGGTTGAAGGATCGGGCAGGGCTGGACCCGCCGGATCCTCCGGATGGGGCAACAGCGGGAATCGGCGGCCCGGCCAGCGCGGCTGGGGCGGAGAGTCAGGCATTTGTCCCGCAGATTATCGCCAAATCACAGGGCCGCGAAGTGAAGCCGTTGGTCCTGCCGCCATCCAAAGAAAAAGCCCCGCACTGCGGGGCCTTTCCGTATTCCATCAATGCCGCGCGATCAGCGCTTCATCGAACCGAAGAACTCGTCGTTGGACTTGGTGTTCTTCATCTTGTCGAGCAGGAATTCCATCGCCGTCATTTCATCCATCGGATGCAGCAGCTTGCGCAGGATCCAGATCTTCTGCAGCAGCTCCGGCTCGATCAGCAGGTCTTCGCGGCGGGTGCCGGAACGGTTGATGTCGATGGCCGGGAACACGCGCTTTTCAGCGATGCGACGGCTCAGGTGCACTTCGCTGTTGCCGGTGCCCTTGAACTCTTCGTAGATCACCTCGTCCATCTTCGAGCCGGTATCGACCAGCGCGGTGGCGATGATGGTCAGGCTGCCGCCTTCTTCCACGTTGCGCGCAGCACCGAAGAAACGCTTCGGGCGATGCAGGGCGTTGGCGTCCACACCACCGGTCAGCACCTTGCCCGAGCTCGGCACGACGTTGTTGTAAGCACGTGCCAGGCGGGTGATCGAGTCGAGCAGGATCACCACGTCCTTCTTGTGCTCGACCAGGCGCTTGGCGCGCTCGATGACCATTTCGGCCACCTGCACGTGGCGCGCGGCCGGTTCGTCGAAGGTCGAGCTGATGACTTCGCCGCGCACGGTGCGCTGCATTTCGGTCACTTCTTCCGGGCGCTCGTCGATCAGCAGCACGATCAGGTGTACGTCCGGATGGTTGGTGGTGATGGCCGTGGCGACCTGCTGCATCATCATCGTCTTGCCGGCCTTCGGCTGGGAAACGATGAGCGAGCGCTGGCCCTTGCCCTGCGGTGCCATCAGGTCGAGGATGCGGCCTGTGATGTCTTCCGACGAACCGTTGCCGCGCTCCAGGGTGAAGCGGCGACGCGGGAACAGGGGGGTCAGGTTCTCGAACAGCACCTTGTTCTTCGATGCTTCCAGCGGCTCACCGTTGATGGTGTCCACGATCGACAGCGCGAAGTAACGCTCGCCGTCCTTCGGGAAGCGGATGCGGCCCGACAGATGGTCGCCGGTGCGCAGGTTGAAGCGGCGGATCTGGCTGGGCGAGATGTAGGTATCGTCCGGGCCGGCCAGGTAGCTGGCCTCGGCCGCGCGCAGGAAGCCGAAGCCGTCCGGCAGGATTTCCAGCACGCCGTCGGCGGCAACGCCGTCGCCGTGGCGGGTCAGCACCTTCAGCAGCGCGAAGATCACGTCCTGCTTGCGGGCACGGGCCACGCCTTCGGAAATCTGCAGCTGCTCGGCGATCTCCAGCAGCTTCTGGGCCGGCATGCGCTTGAGGTCGCTCAGCGAATAGACCGGGAAGCCCTCGGGCACGTTGGCGTGCGGACGCGGTACGAACGGCTGCTGTTCGCCGTTGTCGTTCGGCATGCCGTCGTCGCGGAAGCGACCGCCGTTGCCACCGCCACCACCGCCGCCGCCGCCGCCGCCATTGCGATCACGGTCGCGGCGGTTGCGGAAACGGTCACGGCGGTTGCCTTGGCCTTGCTGGCCCTGCTGGCCGCCCTGGTTGTAGGGGTTCTGGTTCTGGCCACCGCCCTGGTTGTTCTGGCGCGCCTGGCCGGATTCGCGGCCCTCGCCACCTTCGCCGCCGCCATTGCTGGCAGGGGCCTCGGCGGCAGGCGCGCTCGGCGTGGAAGGCGCTGCGGCCGGTGCCGGCGCTTCGGGCGCGGCTGTCAGCGGCAGGGCAGGCTGCGCCGGAGCGCTGGTTTCGGCGGCGGCCGGAGCGGCAGCCTTGGTTACGCGGGCTTTGCGCACGCGCTTTTCGGCGGGCGCATCAGCGCTACCGGTTTCGGGAGTGTTATCGGACAAGAGCGTTATTCCTCGCTTGAAGGTGCGAGCGCCCGGCTGGGGCGGCGAACATTGGGAATGGGTCTGGAAGAAACTGCGTCCAGAAGATGCGGCACGCGAACGCGGCCGGATGTGCCGACACTATCATCGGCCCGCGGCGCCACGCAAGGGGCGCCGGATACGGTATTCAGTCAGGCGCCGGGGCGCCCGCCCGGCAGCCGTGGAAAACGGCTGCCGGTCACCCGCAGGATCAGGCCAGGGCCTTGTCCAGCAGGCCGGCCAGCTGGGCCTTGCCAACGGCACCAATCTGCTCGCCGACCTTCTCGCCGTCCTTGAAGACGACCAGGTAGGGAATCGAACGCACGTGGTACTTGGCGGCCAGGGCGCGGTTGTTGTCCACGTTGACCTTGGCGATCTTGGCGCGGCCCTGGTAGGCATCGGCCAGTTCGTCCAGCGCCGGGGCGATCATCTTGCAGGGGCCACACCATTCGGCCCAGAAATCGACCAGCACCGGTTCCTTGGAATTCAGCACGGCGCTATCAAAGTCGGCATCGCCGACGTGTACAACCTTGTCGCTCATCTTGGTTTCTCGTCTTGGATTGCACCCGGCCAGGCCGGAGGTGGGTGAACTGGGCCATGCCCGGTGGCGTGACCCTCGTCGTTGCCTCGCGGCGGACTGCCACGGTGCGTTCGGCGGGATGCCTGGACGCTCACGGCCGGCAGTGTACCCCTATCGCAGGGCGGGGACAGATGCTGGTTGGAACCCAGCGTATCGTGATCGGGGCTGAGCCCGGTATGTGTCCGATTTCACTGTCCATGGCAGAAATGGGGGTGCTGGCGCGGTAGGCCATGGGTGCATGCGCTGCTGTTCAAGCGCGGTACTGCGGGGTGAAGAGGTGCGTCTCCGTGAGTCCTGAGACGCCCAATCCCGGTTTGCTGGCCCGAGTGCGGTAAACTGGGGCATTGTGCGGCGCGCGGACCCGAGGGGTCCCGGCCAGCCCGACCCGCCGCAGGGGCCGCAGTTTGCGACGGAGCCCCAGACAGATTTCAGTGCCGCCGCCCGCAGGTGCGTGGCCATACCAAGACGGACACATGAGCGACAAACCGCTGACCGATTTGACCTTTTCCTCCTTTGATCTGCATCCGGCCCTGCAGGCCGGTCTTGAAGGAGCCGGATTCACCCGCTGCACGCCCATCCAGGCGCTGACCCTGCCGGTCGCGCTGCCCGGTGGCGACGTCGCCGGCCAGGCCCAGACGGGCACCGGCAAGACGCTGGCCTTCCTGGTCGCTGTCGTGAACCGCCTGCTGACCCGCCCGGCACTGGCTGATCGCAAGCCGGAAGACCCGCGCGCGCTGATCCTGGCCCCCACCCGCGAACTGGCCATCCAGATCCACAAGGATGCGGTCAAGTTCGGTTCGGACCTGGGTCTGCGTTTCGCGCTGGTCTACGGCGGCGTTGATTACGACAAGCAGCGCGAGATCCTGCAGCAGGGCGTGGACGTGATCATCGCCACCCCGGGCCGCCTGATCGACTACGTCAAGCAGCACAAGGTGGTGTCGCTGCACGCCTGCGAAATCTGCGTGCTGGACGAAGCCGACCGCATGTTCGACCTGGGCTTCATCAAGGACATCCGCTTCCTGCTGCGCCGCATGCCTGAGCGCTCCACCCGGCAGACCCTGCTGTTCAGCGCCACCCTGAGCCATCGCGTGCTCGAGCTGGCCTATGAGCACATGAACGAGCCGCAGAAGCTGGTGGTCGAAGCCGAGACCATCACCGCCGCGCGCGTGCGCCAGCGCATCTACTTCCCGGCCGACGAAGAGAAGATTCCGTTGCTGCTGGGCCTGCTGTCGCGCAGCGAAGGCGCGCGCACCATGGTCTTCGTCAACACCAAGGTGTTCGTCGAGCGCGTGGCCCGTTCGCTGGAGCGTTCCGGCTACCGCGTCGGCGTGCTGTCCGGTGACGTGCCGCAGAAGAAGCGCGAGAGCCTGCTCAACCGCTTCCAGAAGGGCCAGCTGGAAATCCTGGTGGCCACCGATGTGGCCGCCCGCGGCCTGCATATCGACGGCATCAAGTACGTCTACAACTACGACCTGCCGTTCGACGCCGAAGACTACGTGCACCGCATCGGCCGTACCGCCCGCCTGGGCGAGGAAGGCGATGCCATCAGCTTCGCCTGCGAGCGCTATGCGATGGGCCTGCCGGACATCGAGGCCTACATCGAACAGAAGATCCCGGTCGAAGCGGTCACCAGCGAGATCCTGACTTCGCTGCCGCGCCCCGAGCGTGCCGCACCGGCACCGGGCGAGGAAGGCGACGAGAACGAAAGCGTCGGCCAGATCTTCCGCGAAGCACGCGAAGCGCGTGCCGCCGAGGAAGAGCGTCGTGGCGGCGGCCGTAGTGGCGGTCGTTCCGGCAGCAGTGCTGGCGCCGGCCGTGGTGGCCGTGATGGCGAGCGCAGCGGCGAACGCCGTCCGCGTGGCCCGCGCAAGCCGCGTGTGGAAGGCGAGCAGGTAGCCGCCGCCGCAGTCGAAGGTGCGGTGACGGCTGAAGCTGCTGCCGTGCAGGCCCCGCGTCCGCCGCGCGCTGAAACTGCGCCGGAAGGTGCGGTGGATGGCGAGCGCAAGCCGCGCAAGCGTCGTCGTCGTCGCCACGGCCGTCCGGTCGAGGGCGCCGAAGGTGTGGCAAGCAACGCCGGCAACGGTGCCAGCCCGGTCACTCCGGTGCAGGTGGTGGCCAAGCCGGTGCGTACCAGCGCCGATGCCGGCGACTCGTTCCTGACCCGTATCGGCCGCAAGATCCGCCGGATGCTGTCCGGCAGCTGATCGGTGCGGTAGCACCCGACCGTTGGTCGGGTGGCTTTCGGGGCGTGCCGGCCAACGGTCGGCACCCACCATCGCCCCGGCATCTCCACGCCGTCGCGCCGGTCCTGCATAATCGGGGCATGAGTGTCCTGCGCTTCGACAATGTCAGCAAACAGTACGCCGGTGGCCACGAAGCCCTGACCGATGTCAGCTTCGAGGTCGCGCCGGGCGAAATGCTGTTCGTCACCGGTCACTCCGGGGCGGGCAAGAGCACCCTGCTCAAGTTGATCCACCTCGACGAGCGGCCCAGCCGCGGCGCGGTGATGTTCGACGAGCGCAACCTGCTGAAGGTGCGCGGCGGCGATGTGCCGCGGCATCGACGCGCGGTCGGCGCGGTCTACCAGGACCACCGCCTGCTGATGGACCGCTCCATCGCCGAGAACGTGGCCCTGCCGCTGATCCTGCGCGGTACCCGCCGTGGCGACATCAACAAGCGCGTGCGTTCGGTGCTCGAGCGCATGGGCCTTGGCCACCGCGAGAAGGCGCTGCCCTCGCAGCTGTCGGCCGGTGAGCAGCAGCGCGTCGGCATCGCCCGGGCGATCGTCGGCGAGCCCAAGCTGCTGGTGGCCGACGAGCCGACCGGCAACCTCGATCCAACCCTGGCGGCCGAGATCATGTCCCTGTTCGCCGAGCTGCCTGCGCGCGGCACCAGCGTGCTGGTGGTCAGCCACGACCTGCCGCTGCTGCGCCACATGCGCAAGCGCGTGCTGATCCTCGACCACGGCCGGCTGGTGGACGACATCTCGCCGCAGGATCTGGCGGAGTAACCATGGCCAAGAACGAAAACACCGAAGCCGCTGCGCCGTCGCGCCTGGGCGTGTGGTTCCAGCATCACGTGCACAGCGTGGTGTTCAGCCTCGGCCGCGCCTGCCGCAAACCGTGGGCGACGCTGCTGACCGTGATGGTCATGGCGCTGGCCCTGGCGCTGCCGCTGGGCCTGTCGATCGCGCTGGACAACCTCAAGCAGTTTGCCGGCAGCGTGCAGCAGTCGCGCGACATCAACGTCTTCCTGAAGGCCGACGTCGACGGCCCCGGTGCGCTGCGCCTGGCCGGTGAACTACGCGATCGCCCGGACGTGGCCAGTGTCACCGTGCGCACGCCGGATCAGGGCCTGGAGGAGCTGCGCCAGGCCGGCCTCGGCGAAGCCATCGACGCACTCAACGACAACCCGTTGCCCTCGCTGCTGGTGGTCACCCCTGGCCAGGGCCAGGACGATGCGCGGCTGGCGCGCGCGCTGGAGAGCCTGCCCGGGGCAGACCTGGTCCAGCACGACGCGTTGTGGCGCCAGCGCCTGGATGCCTGGCTCGCGTTTGGTGCGCGGCTGGTGCAGGTGCTGTCGGTGCTGCTCGGCGCCGGTGCCGCGCTGGTGGTCGGCAACACCGTGCGCCTGGACATCCAGGCCCGCCGCGAGGAAATCGGCGTGCTGCAGCTTCTCGGCGCCAGCGATGGTTTCATCCGCCGCCCGTTCCTGTACCTGGGTGCCTGGTATGGCCTGGGCGCCGGTGCGGTCGCGTTGGGCCTGATCGGCATTGCCGGTGCCGCCCTGCGCGCGCCGTTGGCCGAGCTGTCGCGCAGCTACGGCAGCCCGTTCGTGCTGCATGGCCTGGACCTGCTGCATGGCAGCCTGGTGCTGCTTGGCACCCTGTTGCTGGGCTGGCTGGGTGCATGGCTGGTGACCGGTCACTTCCTCCGCCAGACCCGCCCGACAGACACCTGAGACCGGCATGCAACCGCAAGCGCTGAAGCACCTTGAAGGGCCCGCGACGCGGGTGATGGTGGTTGACGGTTCCAAACTGGTACGCAAGCTGATTGCCGACGTCCTGCAGCGCGATCTGCCGGGCGTGGAGGTGATCGGCTGCGACAGCATCGAAGACGCACAGCATGCGCTGGCGCAGGGCCCGGTCGATCTGGTCACCACCTCGTTGACCCTGCGCGATGGCGACGGCCTGGCGCTGGCGCGGATGGTGCGCGAAGCGGCAGGGCAGGCCTATGTGCCGGTGATCGTGGTCTCCGGCGACGCCCAGCAGCACCTGGAGCAGCGCCGCTTCACCGAGTACGTCACCGACTATTTCGACAAATCGCTGGGCCACGAGGCCCTTGCGACGTTCGTGCGCGGCTACGTGCAGCCGCAGACCATTCCCGGCGCGACCATCCTCTACATCGAGGACAGCCGGGTGGTGGCCGAGGCCACCAAGCGCATGCTCGAGCGCCAGCAGCTCAACGTGATGCATGTGGTCAGCGCCGAAGAAGCGTTCACCCTGCTGACCGCCGAATCGCTGGGGCGCAGCCGCCATCGCATCGACCTGGTGCTGACCGATGTGACCCTGAAGGGAGAGCTGAGTGGCCGCGACGTGGTGCAGCGCGTGCGCGTGGACTTCGGCTACGGCAAGCGCCGCCTGCCGGTGCTGGTGATGACCGGCGATGGCAATCCGCACAACCAGACCGGCCTGCTGCAGGCTGGCGCCAACGACCTGGTGCTGAAGCCGATCGAAGAGCGCCTGCTGATCACCAAGGTGCTGTTCCAGCTGCGGCTGGCCCGACTGAATGATGGACCCCTGTTGCGATGATCGATGAAGTAGTGGACACCCCGGCGATCCAGCTGGAACCGAGCTGGAAACAGCGTGTGGGCGATTACCTGCTGCAGCCGCAGATGCGCGAGCTGTCCAGCTTCCTGCGGCAGCGCAAGGCCAGCGGTGCGGCGGTGTTCCCACCCGGCCCGCAGATCTTCGCCGCCTTCGATGCCACCCCGTTTGATCAGGTGAAAGTGGTCATCCTCGGCCAGGACCCGTACCACGGCCGTGGGCAGGCCCATGGTCTGAGTTTCTCGGTGCAGCCGGGCGTGCCGGTGCCGCCGTCGTTGTTGAACATCTACAAGGAAATCGAGGGTGACCTCGGTATTGGCCGTCCGGACCATGGCTGCCTGATTCCCTGGGCACAGCGCGGCGTGCTGCTGCTCAACGCGGTGCTGACGGTGGAAGAGGGCAAGGCCGGTGCCCACCAGGGGCGCGGATGGGAAGGCTTCACCGACCATGTGGTGGATGTGTTGAACCGTGAGCGCGAGGGCCTGGTGTTCATGCTCTGGGGCGCCTACGCGCAGCAGAAGGGCAAGGTGATCGATACCGGCCGCCACCGCGTGCTGAAAGCCCCGCATCCGTCGCCGCTGTCGGCCCACCGCGGGTTCCTCGGCTGTCGCCATTTCTCGATGGCCAACGAGTACCTGCAGCGCCGTGGCCAGGCGCCGATCGACTGGTCGCTGCCGCCGCGGGCGATGCTGTCGCCATCGGGCTGAACGGCGGGCAACGCTGCCCGGTATTGAATGGGCGAAGCCGCCACCTGTTCAGCTCCCTTTGACCCCGAATGGCCGTGTTTTCTGGGCTAGTGGGTTGAATTCCAAGGGATTGTGTATCCCGAAAAGCGCGCTCGCCACTGTCATCAAATCGCGTTACGGTAGGGCTCTGTTTGGGACCAGTGTTTCATCAGTGGAATGCTGGAACTTTTTCCTCCTTTAGCAGTCCAAATCCCAGACTGCTAAGATGGGTGCCTATGAGCCAGAACACCTCTACTGCCCTTGTGGCAAACAATCTGCCGATTCCCAGTGCGCTCGGTTCGCTGGACGCCTATATCGGTGCCGTGCACCAGATCCCGGTGCTGTCGGTCGATAACGAACAGGACTTGGCCCGTCGCTTCCGCGACGGCAACGATCTGGACGCTGCCCGTGAGCTGGTGCATTCGCACCTGCGCTTCGTGGTGCACGTGGCCCGCGGTTACAACGGCTACGGCCTCGCGCTGGGCGACCTGATCCAGGAAGGCAACATCGGCCTGATGAAGGCGGTCAAGCGCTTCGACCCCGACATGGGCGTGCGCCTGGTGTCCTTCGCCGTGCATTGGATCCGTGCCGAGATGCACGAGTTCATCCTGAAGAACTGGCGCATCGTGAAGGTCGCCACGACCAAGGCGCAGCGCAAGCTGTTCTTCAACCTGCGCAAATCGAAGAAGCGCCTGGGCTGGATGAACGCCGCCGAAGTCACCGCGGTGGCCAAGGACCTGAACGTGTCCGAGCGCGAGGTGCTTGAAATGGAATCGCGCCTGTCCGGCCGCGATATCGGTTTCGATGCGCCGACCGATGAAGACAACGACCACGCGCCGCCGTCGCCGGCTGCGTATCTGGTGGCCAATGACGAAGATCCGTCGATGGCCTACGAGCGCGAGGACAGCGAAGACAACCAGATGCAGCTGCTGCGCGAAGGCCTGGCGGAACTGGATGCGCGTTCGCGCGACATCATCCGCCGCCGTTGGCTGGATGCGGACAGCAAGGTGACGCTGCAGGAACTGGCGGACGAGTACGGCGTATCGGCCGAGCGTATCCGCCAGGTCGAAGCGAACGCGCTGAAGAAGATGAAGGCGCTGTTCACCGCTTGAGGCGATGAAGCGTTTGAGTAATGGAAAGGCCCGGCATTGCCGGGCCTTTGCTTTTTCCGAGGTATTCAATCCACGCATGGCGTGGATCTACTTCGCGATCCAGTAGATCCACGCCATGCGTGGATCAGCGCGGTCTTAGTTTTCGCGTGCGATCGCCCGCCAGCCGATGTCACTGCGGTGGAACTCGTTGGCCCAGGTCACCTTCGCCACACCCGCATACGCGTTCGCCTGCGCGTCGCGCACGCTGTCGCCCAACGCCGCCACGCACAGCACGCGGCCACCGGCGCTGAGCACCTGGCCCTGCGCATCCAGCGTCGTTCCTGCATGGAACACCTTGGCCGTTGCCGGCACTTCATCCAGGCCGGAGATCACCTCGCCGGTGATTGGCGTTTCCGGGTAAGGCTTGGCTGCCAGCACCACGCCGAGCGACGGGCGCGGATCCCATTGCGCTTCCACCTGGTCCAGGCGGCCATCGATCGCCGCTTCCACCAGCTCCACCAGGTCCGACTGCAGGCGCAGCATCACCGGCTGGGTTTCCGGGTCGCCGAAACGCACGTTGAACTCGATCACCTTCGGCGCGCCGCTGGCGTCGATCATCAGGCCGGCATAGAGGAAGCCAGTGAACGGAATGCCATCGGCAATCATGCCCTGCACGGTCGGGTTCACCACCTCGCGCATCACCCGGGCATGCACTTCAGGTGTCACCACCGGAGCCGGCGAGTACGCACCCATGCCGCCGGTGTTCGGGCCGGTGTCGCCGTCGCCGACGCGCTTGTGATCCTGCGAGGTGGCCATCGGCAGTGCATGCACGCCATCGACCATCGAAATGAAGCTGGCTTCCTCGCCGTCGAGGAATTCCTCGATCACCACGCGTGCACCGGCATCGCCGAAGGCGTTGCCCGAGAGCATGTCGCGCACCGCGTCTTCGGCTTCGGCGAGGGTCATTGCCACGATCACACCCTTGCCGGCGGCCAGGCCGTCGGCTTTGACCACGATCGGCGCGCCCTTCTCGCGCAGGTAGGCCAGTGCCGCGTCCACCTCGGTGTGCACCGAATAGAACGCGGTGGGGATGTTGTGGCGTGCCAGGAAGTCTTTGGCGTAGGCCTTGCTGCCTTCCAGCTGCGCGGCTGCCGCCGTCGGCCCGAAGATGCGCAGCCCGGCGGCGCGGAAGCGGTCGACCACGCCGGCCACCAGCGGCACTTCCGGGCCGACCACGGTCAGCGCCACGCCTTCGGCCTGGGCCAGCGCGAGCAGGCCATCGATGTCGGTGACCTTCACCGCGACGTTGCGGCACTTGTCTTCGTTGGCGGTGCCGGCATTGCCGGGTGCCACGAGCACTTCAGTGACACGGGAGGACTGGGCCAGCTTCCATGCCAGGGCGTGTTCGCGGCCGCCAGAGCCGATGACAAGTACGTTCATCACGAGATTCCAGATTGCGTGGGAAGGGAAGGTCGATAGCCCCGGCGGCGCGCGTGGTTCACTCGCAGCCTTCGCGTCGCAGTGATTCGGGGAAGGAGTAGGTCCAGGACTTCGCGTCCAGGGTGAAGCGGTGCTCCTGGCGCACCCGCTTGCCGCCGCAGGTGTTGCCGGTTTCCTCGATCAGCAGTGGCCAGACGCGCGCACTGCGGTCGCTGTCGTCGAAACGCAGTGCGAAATCGATGCTGAAGCGGCGGGTGCGGCAGTCTTCGGCGGTATCGGGGTCGGCGGCCGCGTCGACGTTCTCGCATTCGTACTGGGCGTCGTTGTCGATGTGGCTGCGCACGTTGCCGGTGCTGGTCAGGCCTTTCGGGCCCGGCAGGACCAGGGTCTGCGAGAGCAGCGAGAAGCCCTGGCCGAACCAGCCATCCTCGACTCGGAAGCCGTAGAAATCGCTGCCGGCGCGGATGATGCTGGCGGTGCCGGGCTGGCCACCACTGCCGAAGCGCTCGCCGGTCAGTTCGCTGGTTACCCCGAAGCCATCGCCCTTGGGCTGCAGCACGAAGAACTCGATCGTTCCCGGGTCGATATGCGCACCATCGACCAGCGCACCGCACACCGCCAGTAGTTGTTGCCAGCTGTCACCGGTCACCACCGGTTGCTCGGCGCAGACCTGCCAGTCGATCGCGCGCGTTTCATCGTCCTGGGTCCAGCTGCCGCGCCATTGGCCGGAAAGCTTGGCGTCCTTGCCGTAACGCCCGGTCAGGAACGCCTGCAGACGCGCGGTGCGACTGACATGCGCTGCCGGTTCGCGGGCGGCGGGCTTTGCCGCATCTGCCTGCGGGGCAGATGCGGGTTCGGCAGCCGGCTTGCAGCCGGCCAGCAGGGCGGTGCCAGCGAAGGCGAGCACGGCAAGCGGTTTCAAAGAGACTGCAGACATCCGTGTCGCTCCAGCAATCAGTGGCGGAAGTGGCGGACGCCGGTGAACACCATGGCCAGGCCATGTTCGTCGGCGGCAGCGATGACTTCAGCATCGCGCATCGAACCGCCCGGCTGGATCACCGCCTTGATGCCGGCGGCGGCAGCGGCGTCGATGCCGTCGCGGAACGGGAAGAACGCATCGGAGGCCATCACCGACCCTTCGACCACCAGGTTCGCATCGGCCGCCTTGATGCCGGCGATGCGCGCCGAGTAGACGCGGCTCATCTGGCCGGCACCCACGCCGATGGTGCGGTTGTCCTTGGCGTAGACGATCGCATTGGACTTCACGAACTTGGCGACCTTCCAGGCGAACAGCAGGTCGGTGAACTGCTTGTCGGTCGGTGCCAGCTTGCTGACCACCTTCAGTTCGTCGCGGGTCATGCCGCGGTTGTCCGACGACTGCAGCAGCAGGCCGGAGCCCACGCGCTTGTTGTCGAAGTTGTTCAGGCCGTCGCCGTGCGGGATGCGCAGCACGCGCACGTTGGCCTTCTTCTGCGCGTATTCCAACGCGGCCGGTTCGTAGTCCGGTGCAATCAGGACTTCAACGAACTGGCGGTCCAGGATCACCTGCGCGGTGGCTGCGTCCAGCGGCTTGTTGAAGGCGATGATGCCGCCGAAGGCGCTGGTCGGGTCGGTGGCGTAGGCCAGCTCGTAGGCATCGCCGTTGCCGGCGCCAACGGCCACGCCGCACGGGTTGGCATGCTTGACGATGACACAGGCCGGCGCGTCGAACTGGCGCACGCATTCCCAGGCTGCATCGGCATCGGCCAGGTTGTTGTAGCTCAGTTCCTTGCCCTGCAGCTGCTGGAAGGTGGCCAGCGTGCCCGGCACCGGATGCAGGTCGCGGTAGAACGCGCCGCTCTGGTGCGGGTTCTCACCGTAGCGCAGGTCCATCACCTTCACGAAGGTGGAATTCATCTGTGCCGGGTATTCGGCGCGCACCGGCACGGCGGCGTCGGTGGCGGTGACCGCCGACAGGTAGTTGCTGATCGCCGCGTCGTACTGGGCAACGCGGTTGAATGCGGCCACCGAGAAAGCGAAACGGGTGCCGGCCGACAGCTGGCCGTCGTTGGCATCCAGCGAGGCCAGCAGTTCGCCGTACTGCGACGGGTCGGTGGCCACCGCCACGCGGGCGAAGTTCTTGGCCGCCGAGCGCAGCATCGCCGGGCCGCCGATATCGATGTTCTCCACCGCGTCGGCCAGGGTGCAGTCGGCCTTGGCGGTGACCGATTCGAACGGGTACAGGTTCAGCACCAGCAGGTCGATGGCACCGATGCCGTGCTCGGCCATCACCGCGTCGTCCAGGCCGGAGCGGCCCAGCAGGCCGCCATGCACCATCGGATGCAGGGTCTTGACCCGGCCATCCATCATTTCCGGGAAGCCGGTGACCTCGGCGACGTCCTTCACGGCCAGGCCCGCATCGCGGATCGCCTTGGCGGTACCGCCGGTGGACAGCAGCTCCACGCCGCGTGCAGCCAGCGCGGTGGCCAGCTCGACCAGGCCGGTCTTGTCGGAAACGGAGAGGAGGGCCCGGCGGACGGGCAACAGATCAGCAGTCATGGGGACAGGGCAATCGGCAGCGGAGCGGGGCCGATATTGTAGGCGGTGGGGGCCGGTGGCGGGTGCTGGTGGGGGAAATTGGCCGGTGCAGACCCCGTCGCGGGTGCGCTCGGTAGCGTCTGCATGGACCGGCATTGGAGGCAATTCGATACGTGGTGCTGTCGCAATCAGGTAGGCTGTGCCCGCACTGCCAAGGATTAGCGGGTTCAGATCGTGTCGATCTATGCATTGAAAGGACGTTTCCAGGACCTGCTGCGTCCGGCCGTACACGGCCTGTACCGCATGGGGATCACCGCCAACACGGTGACCGTGGCTGCGGCCGTGGTCTCGCTGCTGGTGGCCGCTGCGGTGTGGTGCTGCGCTCCCACCCAGCCGCTGCTGTATCTGGCCCTGCCGCTGTGGATGCTGCTGCGCATGGCCCTCAACGCCGTCGACGGCATGCTGGCCCGCGAGTTTGGCCAGCAATCGCGGCTGGGCGCCTATCTGAACGAGTTGTGCGATGTGATCGCCGACGCAGCGTTGTACCTGAGCCTGCTCAGCGTACCGGGCGTGCGTGCGGAGGCACTGTGGCTGCTGGCCTGGGCCGCCGCGCTGAGCGAGTACGCCGGCGTACTGGGTTTGATGGTCGGCGCCAGCCGCCGCTATGACGGCCCGATGGGCAAGAGCGACCGCGCGTTCGTGATCGGCGTGCTGGGCCTGCTGCTGGCGTTTGGCTGGGCAGGCGCGACCGTGGTCAGCGCGGTCGCCGCACTGGCCGCACTGCTGTGTGTGCTGACGATGGCCCGTCGCGTACGCCAGGGATTGAAGGAAGCTGCGGCGACACCGCAGCGGTAAACACAACAAGACTACACGCCCAATCAATACGGAGATTGCATGCGTCAGGCGCAGGAACGGGAATTCCACAGCTTCGACCAGGTACCGCTGTTCTACCGGTACTGGCCGAGCACCACGGCAACCACGCCGGCCAAGGCCATCGTGCTGTTGCATCGCGGCCATGAACACTCAGGCCGGGTCACCCATCTGGTCGACGAACTGGACCTGCCCGACACAGCTTTCTTTGCATGGGATGCGCGCGGCAACGGCCGTTCACCCGGCACGCGCGGCGATGCACCGGGCTTCCCGGCGCTGGTACGCGACCTGGACAGTTTCATCGCCCACATCGGTGCCGAGCATGGCATCGCGGTGGAGGACATCGTGGTCATCGCACAAAGCGTGGGCGCGGTGGTTGCCGCCACCTGGGTGCATGACTATGCGCCGCGGTTGCGCGCGCTGGTGATGGCCTCGCCCGCCTTCAAGGTGAAGCTGTACGTGCCGTTCGCACGCGCTGGGCTGGCGCTGATGCAGAAGCTGCGCGGCAACTTCTTCGTCAACAGCTACGTCAAGCCGCAGTGGCTGACCCACGACCCGGCACGGGTGGAAAGCTACCGCACCGATCCGCTGATCACCCGGCCGATCTCGGTGCGCGTGCTGCTGGGCCTGTACGAAGCCGCCGACCGCATCGTGGCCGACGCGCAGGCGATCAGCGTGCCGGTGCAGTTGCTGGTATCGGGCTCGGACTTCGTGGTGCATCGTGGCCCGCAGGACCGTTTCTACGAACGCCTGTCCAGCCCGATCAAGGAGCGCGTGCACCTGCCGGGCTTCTTCCACGACACCCTCGGCGAGCGCGACCGTGCGCCGGCGCTGGCGCGTATCCGCAGCTTCATCCAGGCACGCTTTGCCGAACCGCTGCAGGAGCTGTCGCGGCGCGATGCGCATCGGCATGGCCCGACCTTCGAGGAATCGGAGATCCTGTCCTGGCCACCGGAACGCAACAGCCTGGCCGACCTGCGTTGGCGCGTGGTGCGCGGTGGCCTGCGTTTCGGCGGCACGCTGTCGGAGGGCATCGCGCTGGGCCTGCAGACCGGCTTCGACTCGGGCAGCACGCTGGACTACATCTACCGTGATGAGGCGCGGGGCAAGGGCCCGCTGGGCCGGATGGTCGACCGCAACTATCTGGATGCGATCGGTTGGCGCGGCATCCGCGTGCGCGGCAAGCACCTGCAGGAACTGCTGCGCGATGCCGCCCAGCGACTGCGCGGGCAGGGTGCGCCGGTGCGCGTACTGGACGTGGCGGCCGGCCATGGCCGTTACGTGCTGGAAGCACTCGGCCAGGGCGAACAGCGTGCCGACCGCATCGTGCTGCGCGATTTCAGCGATCTGAACGTGACCCAGGGCAAAGCCTTGATCGAGCGCCTCGGCGCGGCCGACATCGCCCGCTTCGAACAGGGCGATGCGTTCGATCCGGCGCAGCTGGCAGCGGTGGACCCTGCGCCGACGCTGGCGGTGGTGTCCGGCCTGTACGAACTATTCCCGGACAACGATGCGGTGCTGCGTTCGCTGCAGGGCATCGCTGCGACGGTGCCGGTGGGCGGTTACCTGGCCTACACCGGGCAGCCGTGGCATCCGCAGCTGGAGTTCATCGCGCGTGCGTTGACCAGCCATCGTGGTGGCGCGGCGTGGGTGATGCGCCGCCGTACCCAGCACGAGATGGACGAACTGGTGCGCCTGGCCGGCTTCCAGAAGGTGGCCCAGCGCATCGATGATTTCGGCATCTTCACCGTATCGCTGGCACGACGGATCGCGTGATGGCGACGCTGGCGGCAACCGCATCATCCAGCGAGGCGCGCCCCTGGCGGCGCGCCCTGCTGTGGCTGGCCCTGCTCGGTCCGTTCTTCTTCGCCAGCTATGGCTTCGCCAACTGGATGGCCGGCCGCCATGCCCAGCTGCCGGTGATGGCGTTCGCCTGGGAGACCCGGATTCCATTCGTGCCGTGGACGATCGTGCCGTACTGGTCGATCGACCTGTTCTATGCGATCTCGTTCTTCCTGTGCCGGCGCCGGCTGGAGTTGGACCGGCACGCGCTGCGCCTGCTCAGTGCGCAGGTGATCGCGGTGGCGTGCTTCCTGTTGTGGCCGTTGCGCTTCAGCTTCGAACGGCCGGAAATCGGCGGTGTGTTCGGCTGGTTGTTCGACGTGCTGCTGGGCTTCGACAAACCATTCAACCAGGCGCCGTCGCTGCACATCGTGCTGCTGATCGTGCTGTGGGTGAAGTTCGCGCAGTACCTGCACGGGGTCTGGCGGCTGGTGCTGCATGTGTGGGCGCTGCTGATCGGCATTTCGGTGCTGACCACGTTCCAGCATCACTTCATCGACATTCCCACCGGGCTGCTGGCCGGCTGGTTGTGCGTGTGGCTGTGGCCGGAGCAGGGCACGCCGCCGTTGCGTGCCTGGCAGGCCGCCGGTGACCCGAAACGTTGGCGGCTGGCCGCGTTGTATGTGTTGGGCGCCGGCCTGCTGCTGGTGCCGGTGGTGATGCTGCGCGGCACCGCATTGTGGCTGCTGTGGCCCATGGTGTCGTTGCTGCTGGTGTCGCTGGCCTACGCCGGGCTGGGCACGGCGGTGTTCCAGAAGCGCGCCGATGGCCGGTTGACGATGGCGGCGCGCTGGCTGCTGGCACCGTACCTGGCTGCCGCATGGATCAATTCGCGGCTGTGGACGCGCCGTGCGCCGCAGCCGGTGCACGTGGCTGACGCGGTCTGGCTGGGGCGCCTGCCAGGCACCGCACTGCCGGCACCGCTGGTGGGCGTGGTCGACACCTGTGCCGAGCTGTCCTGCCGCGCGCCGGGAGCAGCGTACGCCAGCGTGCCGATGCTGGACCTGGTGGTGCCGTCGGCCGCGCAGCTGCGTGCAGCGGCAGATGCCATTGAACGCCTGCGCGGCCATGGCCCCGTCCTGGTCTGCTGTGCGCTGGGGTATTCGCGCAGCGCGGCCAGCGTGGCGACCTGGCTGCTGCGCACCGGCCGTGCGCGCGATGCGGCCGACGCCGTGTCGATCGTGCGTGGCGCGCGGCCGTCGATCGTGCTGCACGACGTTCATCTACAGGTGATCGCGGCCGCTGCCGCGCAGGAGACCATTGCATGAGCGCCGTGCCCGATCTGCCGATGATGCACCTGCTGCTGCGACAGGGGCGATTGCCTGCCGCGTTGTCACTGGGCCTGCTGCTGGTAGCCCTGTTGCTGCTGGGCATCGAGCCTGGGCTGGCGATGTTCGCCGCCGGCCTGCTGCTGCTGAGCCTGGTTGCAGGCGTTCTGCAGGCGTACTACGCGGTGCGCGTGCAGTTGGACGCCAGCCTGCTGCGCCTGCTGCAGCAGGAGGGGCTGCAGGGTGAAGACGCGGCACAGCGGGTGGACCAGGCACTGCACACGGCCGGCCTGCGCAGGCTGGACGCACAGGCGCCGACGCGTGGCTGGGATGCGCGCTGGACCGGCATGCGGCGTCTGCTGATGCGCCAGTACGCCGCCACGCTGCTGCAGTTCGCTGCCCTGCTGCTGGCCGTGCTGTGGCCGCAGACCTGACCGGAGGTGCCGATGTTTGCTGAACTGATCGCCCGCGCCTGCAGCGCGGCCATCCATGTAGTGACCGGCGCACGCGCGCTGTGGGTTGGCTGCGCGCCGTCCAGCGAGCACCGCGTCTACTACGGCAACCATGCCAGTCATGGTGATTTCGTGCTGATCTGGTCGTCGATGCCGCCGGCGCTGCGGCGCCAGGTACGGCCGGTCGCCGCCGCCGAGTACTGGCAGCGCGACGGTCTGCGACGCTATCTGATCGACGCGGTGTTCAATGGCGTGCTGGTGGAGCGTGAGGCGGGCAACCGCCATCAGGATCCGCTGCAGGTGCTGCGTGATGCGGTGGATGAGGGCTGTTCGTTGATCCTGTTTCCGGAAGGCACGCGCAACATCGGCGATGAGCCGCTGTTGCCGTTCAAGAGCGGCATCTACCACCTGGCCCGGCAACGCCCGGAGCTGGAGTTCGTGCCGGTGTGGATCGACAACCTCAAGCGGGTGATGCCGAAGGGGCGTTTCCTGCCGCTGCCGCTGCTGTGCACGGCAACCTTTGGTACGCCGCTGCGGCTGCAGGCCGATGAGGACAAGGCCGCGTTCCTGGCGCGCAGCCGGCAGGCGCTGCTGGCCCTGGCCCCGAACGGAGGCCGTGCATGAGCTTCATGATCGACGTTTCCGGTGATCTCGCCGCACGCAGCGTGGGCCAGCAGACCGGCCTGCTGTTCGCGGGCGTGGGTGCGGTTCTGGTGCTGGCCACGCTGGTGTCCGAAACCCTGCGCTGGCGCCAGCGTGGACAACCCAGCGCGGTAATCGCCAACCTGGTCTCGCGCATCCGCGCGTGGTGGGTGATGGCCATCGTGGTGGGGCTGGCGCTGTTCTTCGGGCGCGCCGGAGTGATCGTGCTGTTCGCCATCATCTCGCTGTTCGCACTGCGCGAATTCATCACCCTGGCGCCGACACGATCGGGCGACTACTACGCGTTGCTGGCCGCGTTCTACATCGTGCTGCCGTGGCAGTACTACCTGGTGTGGATCGACTGGTATGGCATGTACACGCTGTTGATCCCGGTGTACGCGTTCCTGTTCCTGCCGATCCTGGCCACCATCGGTGGTGATACCACCCACTACCTGGAGCGCACGTCGAAGGTGCAGTGGGGCTTGATGATCTGCGTGTTCTGCATCTCGCACGTGCCGCTGCTGCTGAACCTGCGCGTGCCGGGCTACGATCCGGCGCGCAACGTGCTGCTGTTCGCCTTCCTTGTGATCGTGGTGCAGTCGTCGGACGTGCTGCAGTACATCTGGGGCAAGCTGCTGGGCAAGCACCTGATCGCGCCGAAGCTGTCGCCGTCGAAGACGGTGGAAGGCTTCGTGGGCGGCGTGCTCTGTGCCAGCGCATTGGGCGCCGCGCTCTGGTGGATCACCCCGTTCACGCCGCTGCAGGCGTTCGGCCTGTCGCTGCTGATCAACCTGATGGGGTTCTGGGGCGGCCTGGTGATGTCGGCGATCAAGCGCGATCGCGGCATCAAGGACTGGGGCAACATGATCGAGGGCCATGGCGGCATGCTCGATCGGCTGGATTCAGTGTGCTTCGCCGCGCCGGTGTTCTTCCACGTGGTGCGTTACTACTGGAAGGCGGGTGGCGGCAGTTGATTCCGTCGGCGGGCCATCCACGCATGGCGTGGATCTACCGGGAACGCGCTTACGCGCTGATGCCGTATTCCTTCAGCTTCTTGCGCAGGGTGGCGCGGTGGATGCCCAGCATCGCGGCCGCGCGGCTCTGGTTGCCTTCGCAGTGGTTGAGCACTTCCACGAACAGTGGAATCTCCATCTCGCGCAGCACGATCTCGTAGACATCGTCCGCATCGCAGCCATCGAGGTCGCGCAGGTAACGGCGCACGGACTGGGCCACATGTTCGCGCAGCGGTGGCCGGGCAGCGCCACGACTGTTGTCAGGACGAGAAAGGACAGCGTTCAAGGGGGTTCCCGATCTGGTTGGTCCATGCACGCGGGGCGCCGGACCGGATGAGGTGATGGCGGTCAGTCTAGCGCGAGCGTGGCCGACCTGCCACGGCCGGACGGTCCGGCCCAGGTCAAAGGAACTCGAAGGTGAATGCGACCGTGGATGCGGCAGGCTCCTGCACGCGGAAGGCGATGCGTGCGCTTTGACCCGGTTCCAGCGGGGCCGCACCCGGGTTTTCGCCGAGGTACTGCGCTGGTGCGAACACGCCGGTGCCGATCACACGACCATCGGCATCGGACAGCGACAGGCGCAGGTCCGGCCATGCCTGCGGCCAGCGCGCATCGTTGCGGATGCTGGCCTGGATCTGCAGCACGCCTGGCTGGGCCGGCAACGGGCGGATTTCACGGCTGGTCATGGTCAATGCAGTGGGCTCGCGCCAAGCGGGCAGCTCGCAGCGCAGCACGCTGCACAGCGCACCGATCCACGGCCGGGTACCGGCATCGGCGGCCAGCCGTGCACGATCGGCAAGCACGCTCTGCAGCAACAGCAGCAGCGCCAACCCGGCCACCAGCAGCCAATGCCAGCGTGGGGTGGGCAGCGCCCGCGGGCGTACGCCGAGGAAGCTGGGCGCATCGGCGGCGGTGGCAACGATGCTGGGTTTGGCGGTGAAGTCCGGCTCGATGATTGGATCAGCGGCGGCCACCGGTTCTGTTTCGGTTGCCGCCACGATGTCCGTTGCCGGGTCGATGCCCTCGATCACCGGCGCTGCATCGGTCAGCCTCGGTTCGCGCGGTTCGCTGGCTTCAGGCGCGGCCGCTCGCTCCTGCGCGGTGCGCAGGAACGTGGCCAGGGGACGGCGCGGTGGGTGCGGCTCGGACATGCTCAGGGCGCGGGCTCGGATCCAGCGGTCATTCAACCACGATCAGGCGCGACGCACGCCGGTGATGCGCATCCAGTCGCCATCCTGGGTGGCCTGGAGGTCGTCGAACCACGTTGCATAGCGCTGCAGCAGTTCGTCTTCCTGACCATGCAGGATGCCCGACAGGGCGATGCGACCGCCGCTGGCGACGCGGGCGGCCAGCAGTTCGGCCAGTGCATCCAATGCGGAGGCCAGGATGTTGGCGACCACGATCGGGTAGGTAGCGACCGGTTCGTCCTGCGGCAGGTACACCTGCATGCGTGCCTGTTCGCCGTTGCGTTCGGCATTGTCGGCGGTGGCGATCAACGCCTGCGGGTCGTTGTCCACGCCGATGGCCTGGGCAGCACCGAGCTTCAATGCAGCCAGGGCGAGGATGCCCGAGCCACAGCCGAAGTCGAGCACGCGCTGGCCCTGCAGTTGGCCATCAACGGCCAACTGGTCCAGCCAGCGCAGGCACAGCGCGGTGGTCGGGTGGGTGCCCGAGCCGAAGGCCAGGCCCGGGTCGAGGCGCACGATGGCAGCGTCGGCGGCCTGCGCGGCTTCCGGCAGCTCGTGGTTCCACGGCACGATCCAGGTACGGCTGCCGAAGTCCATCGGCTGGAACTGGTCCAGCCACGCACGCTCCCAGTCTTCGTCTTCCACGGCGCGGAAGCTGCCATTGCTCCAGTCCAGCTCCGGGTCGAAGGCTTCCAGCGCGGCCAGCAGCAGCAAGGCGTTGCTGTCGGCCGGGAACAGCGCGCTGAGCACCAGGGTGTCCCACAGCGGGGTCTCGCCCACGCCGGGTTCGAGGATGGCCTGCTCGTTGCTGGTGTCGGCTTCGGCATCAAGCAGGGTCACCGCCAGCGCGCCCACGTCCTCCAGCGCATTCTCATAGCGGGGCTGGGTGGCTTCGGTGCAACGCAGGGTCAGTTCCAGGAACGGCATGGCGGTGAGGGCAATCGCGGGAAAGGGGGCCATGCTAGACCATCAGGCCGTCTCCGTATGCCTTGAGATGAACGAAGCCGATTCAGACAGGCCTCACGGGCCTTGCTAAACTCGGCGCTTTCCTGTGCGCCGTACAGCCGCCCGTTGCCGATGGCCTTCGCCCCGACCCTGAAAACCTGGTTGCTCGTCCTGCCGGCCGTGGCCGTGCTGGGCGTGGCCGGCTATCGGGCCACGGGCCACAACCTGGACACGAACACGCGCGTCGATGTGCCGCTGGCAGCCCAGGGCAGCGATGCGCAGGGAGCGCTGGCACCGGTAATGCCGGAAGCCCTGGAACGCCGCCTCGCTGCGTTCGAACGTGGTACCGCGCTGCCTTCGGGCCTGCCGCTGGATATCCGTGCCGACATCGAAGGTGCCACCGATCTGTACGCCTACGCGCAGCGCCTGCGTGTGCAGGCCGACCAGGGCAACCACGAGGCGCGCTGGATGCTCAGCCGGGTCTACGACTACTGTGCGCAGTACGCGGTCGATCCAGGTGGCTATCGCCTGGACAACAACGTGCTGGCCGGCCTCGGCCTGAGTGCTGCACCGGAGATGGTGGAGGCGCGCGAACGGGTGGCGCAGCGCTGCGGGGGCTTCGTGCCCGGCGACAAGCTGGGGCCGGCACTGGTGCTCGGCGAACGTCGTCGTGCGGCCCAGCAGGGCAACCTGGCGGCCGAAGCGGCGCTGTTTGCCGAAGGTGAGCCGCTGCACGACAGCGAGCAGTATCGCCGCGATCTGGTTGAACGCGTACGTACCTCGCGCGATCCGGAGGCGTACATGGCGATCGCGCCGGGCATGGGGTTGCGCGCGGCTGGCGACAAGGCGTTGACCGGCATGGTGGCCGGCGAACAGCTCAGTGAACTGGCATGGCGGGTTGCGGCCTGCGAACTCGGTCTTCCCTGTGGAGCCGACAGCGTGCTGGTCAACAGTTTTTGTGCGAATGGAGGGATCTGTTCGCCGGATGGAACGCAGGACTTCCGTGAATTTGTGTATGACGCCGCGGTTTCGCGGCAAGGTGCGGGGAAAATGAAGGAATGGATCAAGCGATTGATTGGAACGAGGGACGGGCGATGAACTACCGTCGATTCCTGCATGGGGCCAAGTTCTGGTTCTGGGTGGTGTTGTTCGTGGCGTACTCGGCCGGTGCCGTGGGCCTGCTGATGATCGATACCTACGAGGACCGCTACCGACGTCTGTCGAAGGTGGAATTGACCTCGGTGAAGGCACAGGAAGACGTGCGTCGTGCCGGTGCCAGCCAGGTTGCCGCCGTTTACCGCGCGCAGAGTGGCGTGCCGTTCTCGTCGTTGCCGGCCGGCAGCACCTTCCAGGTGGTGTGGCCGGATGGGTCCAGCGAGACCATGGTGATCGTCGATCCGACCTCGCCGAACGGCGTGCGTCCTCTGGCGAACTCGCAGATTCCCGCGGAAGTCGCCGACAAGCGCTGAGCTGATCTGCTTTTGTAGAGCCGAGCCATGCTCGGCTTCTTTCCAGCAAGCCGAGCGTGGGCTCGGCTCTACCGAAAACAAAACAGAAAAGGGCGGGGAAATCCCCGCCCTTTTCATGTGCAGCGACAGCAGCTTCCGATCAGGTCAACGCGATCGGCTTGCTCTTGCGCTCGGCAAGGCGCTTTTCCAGATAGTGGATGTTCTGGCCACCGGCCTGGAAGCCCTTGTCACGCATGATCCGCTGCTGCAGGGCGATGTTGGTCTTGATGCCATCGACCACCATCTCGCTCAGCGCCACCCGCATGCGGGCAATGGCGGTCTCGCGGTCCGGACCGTGCACGATCAGCTTGCCGATCATCGAGTCGTAGTTCGACGGCACGCGGTAGCCACTGTAGATGTGGGTATCGACGCGCACGCCGGGACCACCCGGTGCGTGGAAGCCGGTGATGGTGCCCGGGCTCGGGACGAAGGTTTCGGCGTCTTCGGCATTGATGCGGCACTCGATCGCATGGCCGGTCAGCACCACATCGCTCTGCTTGATCGACAGCTTCTGGCCGGCAGCGATCTTCAGCTGTTCGGCGACCAGGTCGATGCCGGTGACCATCTCGGTGACCGGATGTTCCACCTGGATGCGGGTGTTCATTTCGATGAAGTAGAAGCGACCGTCTTCGTACAGGAACTCGAAGGTGCCGGCACCGCGATAACCGATGCGGATGCAGGCTTCCACGCACACCTTGCCGATCTGCTCGCGCTGCTCGGCGGTGATGCCTGGTGCCGGTGCTTCCTCGACCACCTTCTGGTGACGACGCTGCATCGAGCAGTCGCGCTCGCCGAGGTGGATGGCGTTGCCCTGGCCGTCGGCCAGCACCTGGATCTCCACGTGGCGCGGGTTCTCCAGGAACTTCTCCATGTAGACCTCGCCATTGCCGAACGCGGCCTTGGCCTCGCTCTTGGTGGTCTCGATGGAGGTCTTCAGCGAAGCTTCGGCGTGCACCACGCGCATGCCGCGGCCGCCGCCGCCGCCAGCCGCCTTGATGATGACCGGGTAGCCGATCTCACGGGCGATCTTGGTGTTGGCGACGATGTCCTCGCCCAGCGGGCCGCCCGAGCCGGGCACGCACGGCACGCCGGCCGACTTCATGGCGCGGATCGCTTCGACCTTGTCGCCCATCAGGCGGATGGTGTCTGCTTTCGGGCCGATGAAGATGAAGCCGGACTCTTCCACGCGCTCGGCGAAGTTGGCGTTCTCGGACAGGAAGCCATACCCCGGGTGGATGGCCTGGGCGTCGGTAACCTCGGCCGCAGCGATCAACGCCGGGATGTTGAGGTAGCTTTCCGCCGACGACGCCGGACCGATGCAGACCGATTCATCGGCCATGGCCACGTGCTTGAGGTTGCGGTCGACCGTGGAGTGCACGGCCACCGTGCGGATGCCCAGGGTGTTGCACGCGCGCAGGATGCGCAGCGCGATTTCCCCTCGGTTGGCGATGACGACTTTGTCGAGCATGGCAGCCGCCCCTTAGCCGATCACGAACAGCGGCTGGTCGAATTCCACCGGCTGGCCGTTCTCGCCGAGGATGGCGACGATGGTGCCCGACGCATCGGCTTCGATCGGGTTGAACATCTTCATCGCTTCGATGATGGCCAGGGTCTCGCCGGCCTTGACCTGCTGGCCGATGCTGACGAAGGCCGGCTTGTCCGGCGAGGACGAGGCATAGAAGGTGCCGACCATCGGCGAGCGCAGCACGTGGCCTTCCGGCAGCGCGTTGCCCGGCTTGGCGGTGCCGCCGGTGGAGGCTTCAGTCGGCGACTGCATCGGCATCGCCGGGGTAGCCGGCTGGGCAGCGACCGGGGCGGCCATCATCATCTGCGGCGGGGCCTGCATCATGCCGTAGCCGGACACCGGAGCGCGCGACAGGCGCACCGATTCTTCGCCTTCCTTGATTTCGATTTCAGCCAGGTTCGACTCTTCCAGCAGGTCGATCAGCTTCTTGATTTTGCGGAGATCCATGGTGGCCTCTTTGCTCTTTGATGTCAGTGTGGTGGGAAGCGCGTTGCGCTCGGGTCAAAGCAGTTCGTAGAAGTCGCGCAGCTGTCGGGTGCGGTCGCGCGCGAGGGTGATCAGGCAGCGCATCTGTGCGCCATTGCGCGCGGTGCCGTCGGAATTGAGGGCGTACACCGCCTGGCAGTCGTGGTCGCGCAGCTGCATCCACGCGCGCTGGGCCAGCACCAGCTCCTGTTCGGCATTGCCGCAGTAGCTGCAGCTGCCGCCGTTGGCAGGCGTGCGCAGTTGCCTGCGCGCCTGTGCGTAGACGGCGTTGAGTTCAACGTCGGCGGCCGCTGCCACGTCCGAGGCGCACAGGTCGCTCTCCATCGTGGTGGTCGGATGCGCGCAGTCGATGCCTTCGGCCTCACGGTCGGACGCGGCGGCAGCGCCGCACAGGCCGGCCCACAGCACAACGCTGGCGAGGACGCGCGACAGGCTCATGACGCGGCGGCAGCCTGCACGCGTGCCAAGGCCGCGTCCATCGCATAGCGGTAGCTGTCGGCACCGAAGCCACACACCACGCCAACCGCCTTGTCGCTGAAATAGCTGTGCTGGCGGAAGGGCTCGCGGGTATGCGGGTTGGACAGGTGGATCTCGATGAACGGCACCGCCACCGCCGCCAGCGCATCGCGCAGGGCAACCGAGGTATGCGTGAAGGCGGCCGGGTTGATCAGGATGAAGGCGGTTCCGTCGGTGCGTGCGGCCTGTACACGATCCACCAGGACGTGCTCGGCGTTGGACTGCAGGCTCTCCAGCGCATGACCCGCGGCAGCGGCCTGGGCGGCCAGCGCCTGGTCGATGTCGGCCAGCGTGGTGTGGCCGTAGACCTCCGGCTCGCGGCTGCCGAGCAGGTTGAGGTTGGGGCCATGCAGGACCAGCAGCTTCGCCATGGGATCCGATTGACGGGAAAGGGCGGCAGTCTGGCGGAAGCTGAGGATGCTGTCCAGTTCGGCGAAATTAGTGGTGTTTAAAGCGATCGTTTGAAAAAGCCGTGCTCCGCATGGTTGCTCACCATAGATAGTGGAAATTGCGCGTGCCGGCCATCCCCCTGCCGGAAGACTGCGGCCGGGCCGCATTACGTTCGACACTGCGGAGGTTGCCACGGCATTCCTACACTGCGCCTATCCGCCACGTCGGCGTTCATGGATGCCCGCCTTGCCTACCTCCCTGCGATTGCCCGCACTGCTGCTGGCAATGCTGCCTTTGAATGCGCTGGCTGCCGAACAATGGATCGTTGCCACCGACCTGTGGGGCAACAGCAACTACCAGACCCTGCATCTGGACGTGCAGGGCGGGCGTATCGCCGGCCGGCTGGACGCCGACCCGGTTACCGGCACCCTGGGCGCGGGACAGATGGTGTTCACCGCAACCGACAGCCAGGGCCAGCGCTACCAGTTCGACGGGCGCATTGACGGGGCGGGGATGCAGGGACAGAGCGATCAGCCGGACACCAACAACCGCGATGCGCGTGCCGTCCACGCCTTCAGCGCCTGGAAAGTACCGGCGCGGGTTTCGACCGCACCTCAGCGCCATGTGTTCACGCCGACCGACTACTCCAATACGTTCAGTGCCGATCGCGCGCCGGTGCTGGTGATCTGGCCAGGCGACTCGGTACAGACCCGCACGCTGGACTCCGGCGGCGTCGACGAGAAGGGCGTCACCCGCGCGCTGTTCGGCAATCCACAGGTCGGGCCGTTCTTCGTGGTCGGCGCCGAACCCGGCGACACGCTGGCGATCACGCTCACCTCGTTGAAGCTCAACCGTGACTACGCCGACAGCCTGGATGGCCTGGTGGGGCGCTTGAAGACGCCGAGGGTGGCAGCCGAAGCCAGCGGGCTGGGCAAGCCGGTGCGCTGGCAGCTGGACCGCAGCAGGGGCGTCGCGCGTCCGCAGGGCGCGAGTGGTGGCCTGCGGCATTTCGAAGTGCCGGTGAAGCCGATGCTCGGCGGCCTGGCGCTGGCGCCGGGCTTCGGCTATCCGCCGTTCTCCACCGGCGATACCGCCGATTTCGGCGGCAACATGGATTTCAACGCCGTGGTGGAAGGCAATACGGTCTACCTGCCCGTGCAGCAGCCTGGCGCGCTGATGTACCTGGGTGATGGCCACGCGCTCCAGGGCGATGGCGAAACCACGCAGTGGGCACTGGAGACGTCGCTGGATGTGGTGGTGAAAGTAGAGCTGCTGAAGCAGCATGCGATCGCAACGCCACGGGTGGAATCGGCAACGCAGATCATGACTCTGGGCCAGGGTGGCTCCAGCGATGATGCGCTGCGCATCGCCACCTCGGGCATGCTGCAGTGGCTGCGCCAGGCCTATGGGTTGACGCTGTCCGAGGCGACCCAGGTGCTGGGCGTGGCGGTGCAGTACCAGGTGGCCAACCTGGCTGGGCGCAGTGTTGGCGTGGCAGCGAAGCTGGACAAGGCAGTGTTGCAGGGGCTGCCGTTGCAGACGACAGTGGAACCGGGCCGCGCCGCCGTGAAGCCTGCTGCCAGGTGACCACTGCGCCGGCAGCAGCCGGGGAAGACGTATCCACCAGGAGTCCGTGATGAGTGCCGACGCCATCCAGAACCGCCGCGCCGCCTTCAGGGCGCTTCATGCATCCGGTTGCTTCCTGCTGCCCAATCCATGGGACGTGGGCAGTGCGGTGGCGCTGGCGCGGCTGGGGGCCAAGGCACTGGCCACCACCAGCTCCGGCCATGCCTGGGCCCATGGTCAGACTGATGGGGCGATGGGGCGCAGCGAGATTCTGGCCCACCTGCAGGCGATGGTGGCGGCGACTGATCTACCGGTGAACGCTGACTTCGAAGATGGTTTTGGCCGCAGCCCGGAGGCCGTGCACGAGAGCGTGTCGATGGCGATCGCTACCGGTGTGGCCGGCCTGTCGATCGAGGATTCCACCGGCGACGCGGACCATCCGCTGCGCAGCATCGAAGACAGCGTGGCCCGGCTCCAGGCCGCGCGCCGTGCAATCGATGAGAGCGGGCACGATGTGATGCTGGTGGGGCGCGCGGAAAACTTCTTCGTCGGGCGACCCGATCTGGACGATACATTGGCCCGCATCCGCGCCTATGCGCAGGCGGGTGCCGACTGTCTGTATGCGCCCGGCATCCGGACCACAGAGCAGATCCGCGCCGTGGTGGAGGCCGCCGGTGGCAAGCCGGTCAACCTGCTGATCGGTGCGCCCGGGCAGATGACGCTGCAGCAGGCGGCCAGTCTGGGCGTGCGCCGGGTCAGTGTCGGCGGTGCGCTGGCCCGCAGCGCGTGGTCCGGCTTTCTCGACGCCTCCCGGCAGATGCTTGCCAGTGGATCATTCGATGCGCTGCCGGCCACCCCGTCCGGTGCCGAGCTCAACGGGTTGTTCAAGCCGTAGGTGCGTGCAGGCTAGTGCGGCGGTGTCGGCGGGGCGGCCGTCCTGCCGAGCGCTTCGCGCACCGCGCGCTGCAGGCCCTGCACATGGAACGGTTTGGCCAGGAAGGGTGCGCGCCGATGCCGGACCGGCACCAGCTGGTCGTATACCGCTGAAGCGAAAAGGTAGGGGATGCCCAGTTCGAGCAGCCGATCGGCCACAGGAAATACCACGCCATCACGAAGTTCCACGTCCAGCACGGCGCCATCGAAGTGGCCAGTGTCGAGCATGCCCAATGCCTCGAAGACGCTGTTGGCGTGGGCGATTTCGTTGCCTTCGTCGGTCAGGGCCTGTTCCATCAGATCTGCCAGATCGAGCTGGTCTTCCACAAGGAGCAGGCGGGGTAGTGGTGCGGGTCGTTCGTTGTTGCTCTGCATGGTGTGTTGTCGTGCGAATGCTGCGTTGGTCCGGCAAGCATCCGCTTACCGGCATCAAGGCCGTGGCAGCCCGGTGTGGCTGTGATGTGCACAACAGCGACCGCAGCGCGCAACAGCATTCCACCGATGGTGCTGGTGCTGGCTGCAATCTTAGTTACCATTGGTAACTAGTGAACGGCAGAGTCCCCCTCATGCATACCCATATCGTCGTGGCACATCCTGAACCGGCCTCGCTCACCCACGCCGTCGCTGCGCGGATCGGTGAGGCCATCGTCAATGCCGATGCCGGCAATACGGTCACCTCGGTGGATCTGATGGCCGAAGGCTTCGATCCACGTTTCAGCGCCCAGGACCACGCGTTCTTCCGCAGGACCACAACGCTGCCAGCTGATGTCGCCGCCGAGCACGCTCGGCTGGATGCGGCCGATGCGCTGGTGCTGGTCTACCCGCTCTACTGGTGGTCGTTCCCGGCGCTGCTGAAGGGCTGGATTGATCGCGTCTTCACCCAGGGCTGGGCCTATGACGAAGGTGCCGATGGCAAGGTGGAAAAGAAGCTGCAGCGGCTGCAGGTGCATCTGGTAGGTCTGGGCGGCGCCGGCCAGCAGATGATCGACCGGCGTGGCTATGGCGAGGCGATGAAGACCCAGATCGACCAGGGCATCTTCGATTACTGCGGAGCGCCGGTGCTGTCATCCACGCTGCTGCTGGATGCCGACAGCGGCATGGCCGAGGCGCATCTGCAGACGGCAGTGGACATCGGACGTAAGATCGGAACCCCCGCGCCCTGACGATCTCCTTTGCCTTCCAGACCTGCCGCGCCCGAGCCCCGCCGCCGCCTGACCCGTGAACAGCGCGCCCGGCAGCTGCTGGACGTGGCGTGGGCGCTGGTTGGCGAAGAGGGCACCGATGCGCTGACCCTGGCCCGCCTGGCCGAGGCGGCCGGTGTGACCAAGCCGCTGGCCTACGACCACTTCGAAACCCGCAACGGCCTGCTGGCCGCGCTGTATGCCGACTATGACCACAAGCAGACCGTGGTCTTCGATGAGCGCATCGGCAGTGCGAAGGCCCGGTTGAAGGATCGCGCGCGTGCCATCGCGTCGGGCTACATCGATTGTGTGCTGTCGCAGGGGAGCGAGATCCAGGACATTCTCGCCGCGCTGGCCGGATCACCGGAACTGCGTGCGGTACGCCGTTGCTATCAGCAGGATTTCATCGACAAGTGCGCGCGGTGGCTCGGCCCGTTCGCAGCGGGTGAGGCCGTGCCGGCTACCGGGCTGTGGGCCATTCTCGGTGCCGCCGAAACCCTGTCTGAAGCCGTTTCGGCCGGTGCGGTGGAACACGCGGCTGCCGAGGCCGAGCTGGAGCGCGTGATCGTCGCCATCGTCAAGCGCGGCAGCTGAATCGTGTGGGCGAAGCGGCCTACAGCGGTTCGACGCTGACCCGCGGCAGTGGCACGTCAGGCTGCAGCTCTGGCAGCAGCTGTCGCAGCAGCTCCGGCATCGCCTGCATCGCGGCACCATCGATGTAGCGCCACTGCGTACCCTCTGCCGGCCGGATGGCGACCATGAAGGTGAGGCTTTTCACTGTCTGTGCGTCGGTGGTGAACACCGTGGTCCGCGGCACGAAGCAGACTTCTTCGTCGCCGGCAGCGTAGGTGCGGGTCGGTTCGCCGACATCATCGCTGATGACCTTCAGGCCCATGTCGCCGAGTGCCTTCATCGCATCGCGCGTGGCCTTTGCATACGCCTCGTCGCCGCCAGCGAAACGCTTCACGCTCGGATGGGTGCGCGCGATCATGGCATCGGTATCGCCACGCGCGAAGGTGGAGAGCAGAGAACGCAGATCCTGCTGCAGCGCGCCGGTCTCGGCAGGGCTGAGTTCGCCGGCATGGGTGAGTACCGCAGAGAAAGTGCAGAACAGCGCAAGCATCCAGCACAAGAGACGTCGATCCATCGATGGGGTACTCCTTCGGGCGCTGGACTATAGAGCGCATTGCCCGTGGTGTCTGCCCAGCCTGCCGGTCACGCGCGTTGTGCGTCGGCCATTCCGGCGCTGGCGAAGCCTGCATCAAGCTGCGCACGTACCTGCTCATCGCGCGACGCACGGGAATCAGCACCCAGCACCACGTTGATCAGCCGCAGTGGCAGCGCGTGCCCAGCGCACCTGCGACGGGCGGTGGCCGCCAGGCAGAAGCCGGCCGCCTGGGTGTAACCTGTCTTCAAACCATCCACGCCGTCTTCGCCCAGCAGCGCGTTCTGGTTGGCCTTCTGCAGGGTGCGGTGCACGAAGCTGCGCTGTGCGGTGATCGCGAGCAGATCGGGGTGGCGGGCAAGCAGGTGGGCGGCCAGCATCGCCATGTCGCGTGCGGTCGACAGATGGCCCGCAGTGGTGATGCCGGACGCGGAGATGAAGTGCGTATCGTGCAGGCCCAGCGCTCGCGCGTGATCGTTCATGTGCCGCGCGAACGCCGCCTGTGATCCAGCCAGATGACGTGCCAGGGCGAGCGCTGCGTCGTTGCCGGAAACCACCATCAGGCCCTCCAGCAGTCTACCGAGGGCGATGCTTTCGCCGGGCACCAGGCCCATCCGCGTTTCATCGTCGGCCACCTCGTGTACGTCGCGCGGGTCGATGGTGATCGTGTCCGACCACGAACCGCCCGACTGCGCGAGCAGGTCGTACGCGGTGTAGGCGGTCATCAGCTTGGTCAGCGAGGCCGGTGGTCGTCGCAGATCCGCGTGCTGCTGCTGGAGGATGTCGAGCGAGACGGCATCGATCGTGATCGATGACACGGGCGGGCGAGGGGCGTGCAATGAAGACATGGTCGCGCAAGCGTAGCCGGAAGTACGCATGCCGTGGGCATTGCCTGCACATCCTGCGAATACCCGCCACGCGATCCTGTGGAAATGGATTCCGACATCCGCATCGATGGCCGCGTGTTCGCCTACGTCTTTCCCTGCGCTTGGGAGGACTACGCGAAGATTGGCTTCTCGCGCGATCCGCTGGGCCGGATCAGTGCGCTGCATCGGCGCTGGTTCGAGTTCTTCGATCTGGAAGCAGGCGCGCTGGTCGAGGCGGAATCAGAGCGGGATGCGCGTGACTTGGAACTGCAGTTGCGCCGGCCCTTCAAGCTGCATCGTGCGCCGGCACCGATGACGGTGCAGGAGAAGGCCGGTGGGCGCACCGAATGGGTGCGCGGGGCCAACGCCGCATTGGCCGAGGCTGTGCGCGCGCTGGCGCAGCAGGGCTATCACACCTACCCGCTGCGGCTGTGGCTGCGAGCTGCGATGGTCCAGCGTCTGGACCGGCTACATGACTGGGCCGCAACGCAGGTGCCGGAAGAGGAAAGCCTGCGCACGCCCGTCGGTGTGGCCGCATTGCGCGACGCCATCGATGCGTATCGCGCGCTCGCTATCGATCCGGAGCCGTGGTTGCCGGAGCACCTGCAGCGCGGCTGGTGATGCTGGCCGGGGTGGCCGACGTGTGGGTCGGCTGCTGCGCCCGGCGTGCATCGGGCACTGCGGGAACGGGACTGGCCAGGCGCTGGGCCAGGGCAACGTTGGTCACATGACCCTGCAGGAACAACAGACCGCTGAAGATGTTCATGATCGCGCCTCCACTTGAGTGGAATGCACGATACGGGCAGCATGGCGGTGCAAAAAGCGACATTTCCGCAAGGTCGACTTGAGAGGAATTCAAGCCTTATGTCCCGCCCACCGCTGCATGCCCTGCAGGGCTTCGTCGCTGCCGCACGCCTGGGCAACCTGTCCCGCGCCGCCGCGTCGATGAACCTGACGGTCAGTGCGCTCAGCCATCAGATGCGCCAGCTCGAGGAACGCCTGGGCCAGCCGCTGCTGATACGGCAGGCACGCGGCGTTGCCTTGACCCTGGAAGGGCAGCGCCTGCTGGATCAGATCGGCCCCCACCTGGATGCGATCAACGAAGCCTTCCAGCCCTACGCCGCGCGACCGGAGCATGTACTCACCCTCAGCGCCGTGCCCTCGATGGCCAGCGCCTGGCTGGTGCCACGCCTGGGCAACTTCGTGGCCGCGCATCCGCAGATCGAAATCAATCTGCAGTCGAGCGAGCGGCTGATCGACTTCGATCGGCAACTGCAGTTCGATGCAGCACTGCGGCTGGGCAGCGGACAATGGCCGGGGCTGGTGGTGGAACCGTTGTTCGACGAATGGCTGCTGCCCATGGCCAGCCCGGCACTGATCGAGCGCATGGGCGGCATCGGCCACCTACCTTTGGCACAGTGGCCGTTGCTGGGAGACCCCGACGGCGCGTGGGGCGCATGGTTCGCGCTGACCGGGCAGCGCCCGCCGGCGCGGTACGTGGCGGTGCTGGATGATTCCGAAGCCCACCATCGCGCCGCACTGGACGGCGTCGGTGTTGCACTGGGGCGGGTAACGCGGGCACGGCTGCTGCTGGACTCCGGCCAGTTGGTTGCGTTGTCGGACCGGCGCCTGAAAACCGCATGGCCGCATTGGCTGGTGTATCCGCAGCGCTCGGTGCGGCACCGTGGTTTCCTGGCCTTTCGCGAATGGTTGCACGCCCAGGCAGCCGAGCACGTGCGGCACATGCAGGCCGCAGATGCGGGATAGCGCCGGGCAAGCGTAATGACGGGGAGTGTGCGTCACCGCACCAGTGTGACTGCCTGCCCGGCACGTGCGAAGGCCTCGCCCAGCAGCGGCCCCGCCTTGATGGCATCCACTTCCGCGAACAGTGCCTGCAACGCCGCCGCGGGCCGTGCGATGGGTGCGGCGACCGCCTGCTGGATGGCGGTGAAGCGATCGGCCAGCACGCGATGGCCGGGATGTGCCTGTGCCCAGGCCAGCAGGGGCTGGCGTACGCCGGCCGCTGCATCCAGCCGCTGCTGGTCGAACAGGGTGATGGCGGCGGCCGAGGTATCGGCACGTTCAATCGATGCCTGCCGCAGCTCACGGCTGAGGAACAGATCGTAGGCGGCGCCGCGTCCCACCGCGATGCGCAGCCCGTTGCGATCAAGGTCTGCAACGCGTTGCGCTGGACTGTCATCGCGCACCAGATAGGTGCCTTCGATCTCCACATACGGCGCGCTGAAGGCAATGCGGTCGGCGCGCGCCGGGTCCACCGCCAGGAAGGCCAGGTCCCACGCATCCTCATTCACCGCCGCAACCACCGATGCGGCCGCATCGTGGCAACTGAAGCAGGCCTGCACACCCAGCCGCTGTGCCAGCGCGGTGGCCAGTTCCACCGACGGCCCATGTGGTGGATTGGCGTTGCCCTGGGCCAGCACCGGGTTGCCCAGGTTGATGGCAACGCGCAGGTGGCCGAGCGGGGCCAAAGCATGACGATGGTCGGCCAGGGACATGGGCGTTTCCAGGAGGGTGGCGGGCTGTCCAGCATGCCAGTCGTGGCTGTAGCGTGTAGTGCACAGGGCTGCGATGCTGCCTTTCATCCGCCTGCACGCCGAGCACGATCACCATGAATCCCATCCTGCATGTTGAAGTTCCGGTCGCCGATCTCGAACGCGCCGTGGCGTTCTACGAGCACTGGCTGCAGGTGCGCATCGAAGCGCCGATCGACCTGCATGACTGCCGAATGGCCTACCTGTCGTTCAACGATGACGCCGCAGGTGCCAGCATGGCGCTGGTGCACGGCGCCGACTACCTGCCGTCGGAGCAGGGTCCGCGCATCTACCTGGGCGTGGACGATGTGGATCGCAGCCTGCAGCGTGCCCTGCAGGCCGGCGCGGTGCTGTGCTTTGGCCCGGCCGTGGCCGGTGGCTGGCGGGTGGCCGAGATCCGCGACAGCGAGGGCAACCGGATCGCCCTGCAGGCACCCATCAACCCATAGCCGCAAGCACAGCAGCCGGGAATGACGTGCCGCTACACGGACGTGGCTCGCGATCGCTGCAGCCAATCGGCGATCGCCGGATCCAACCGCGGATCGTCCGGGAGGCGCATGCCGAAACCCTGCTGCAGCACCTCGCGCACGTCCTGAACATCACGCAGCGGGCGCTTGGCCGGCGCCTGGCCCGGGCGGTATTCGGTGTAGTTGCCGCTGCCGATGGTGCGCCGCCAATCCGGCCCGGTCAGTGATGCACGCAGTTGGCCGGGGAAGCTCGACTGCGGATGCGTGCACACGTACCAGTTGCCTACCTCGTTATCGATCGGTGCCGGTGGCTGCAGGTCGAAACGGTACAGCGGCCGCCAGTCGTCACCGGCCTCAGCGGCAAGCATGAAGTCGCCATCGTCCAGGCGCCGCACGCGGTAGCGCTCGTGCGGTGTGTCCTGCACTGCGGTCTCATGCAGGCGCAATGGCACGGTCGGGGTCAGGCTGCCGAAGCCGGTATCGACCAGCCAATCCTCGTCCTTCAGACGCACCCGCAGGAGCAAGTGCGTACGCGCGGTCAGCTTGCCCTCTGCAGCCGAGAGCAGCACCCGAGCGCTCAGCGGTCGCGCATCGAAGCCCAAGGCCTGCAGCAGGGCCAGGAACGCGCCATTGAGTTCGAAGCAGTAACCGCCGCGCTGCGCGTGCAGCAGCTTGTGCTGGACGCTGTCCAGGTCGATCGCCACCGCGTCGCGCAGCAGGCTGGTCAGGGTCTCGAACGGCAGCAGGGCGTTGTGGCGCTGCTGCAGCAGGGTCAGCCCGGCCAGAGTGAGCGGGGGCGGGGCATCCAGCTGCAGGCGCTGCAGGTAGCGGGGGACGTCGATGGACATGGCAGGCATCACGGGCAGGGGGCTCCACTGTGATACCGCAACCGGGGTTGAGGTCAAGCGCGCCCCGACGGTGTCATCCCCCGGTCGTCTGCGGCCGGTACAACAGCGACAACTGGCCAATGCCCGCAGAAGAATTCAGTCCGACGCTAAAGTTCCGCCCCAACCGGTCGATACAGGTGCGTCCTTCCGCCTGGAGTCTGTCATGTCGGCCGTCGTTCCCCACCTTCGGTCCCTGCGTAGCCGCGTTGTCGGGTTGCGTCCCCGTTTCCCTGGCCTGCTGCGCTGGTTGCAACCCAATCGGCTCAGCGTCGCCGACAAGCTCAAGGCGACCCTGCTGGTCTGCAGCCTGGGCCTGGTGGCCATCGCCGCCGTCCATGCCTGGACCAGCCATGCGAGCATGCAGGCGGCGCGCGACCAGGCCAGCTACCAGCAGGGCAGTGACCGCGTCGCTTCGCTGGCAGCGCGGGTGGCCGAGGCCCGGCGCCTGCAGACCCAGTATGCGCGAAGTTTCGACGATGCCGACCGCAGCCAGTTGCTGGCCACGCAACGGACGTTGAAGCAGGATCTGCAGGCATTGCGTGCAATGCCGATGGATGCGGGGCGGCGCAAGGTGCTGCAGGAGATGACCGAGGCCGTTGATGCATTCTCACAGGGCATCGCCGCGTTGTTCGAGCGGGTGGATGAGATGGGGCGCGGCGACGCAGGCCTGTCCGCGCAGCTGCAGCAGTCCGCCGACGCACTGCAGGCACAGGTGGACGCGCTTGAGCGCCCTGCGCTTTCCCTGCATGTGCAGCGGATGCGGCGCCAGGAAGCACTGCTGCTGCTCGATGGCGATTCCACCCATGCCGATCGTGCCAGCGAAGAGAAGCTGCCCTTCGATCTGGCATTGGCGGGCCTGCCCGCCGAGGTGCAGGAGCGCGTGCGCAACGGCATGGAGGCCTACCAGGCCGCGCTGCTGGGCTATACCGCCGCGCGTGTCGGCCTGGACGTGGAAGCACAGTCGCTGCTCGAGACGGCGGCAGCCGTGGGCCCGGCACTGGCCGCATTCCAGCAGGCGCAAAGTGCGGCACTGGCTCAGGCGCAGCTTCGTCAGCAGTCGGGCGCTCGGATGGCCAGCGTGCTGTTCGTGGCCACCCTGCTGCTGGTGGCTGGCGTGCTGATCACCAGCCTGGTGCTGGTCGTCCGCGCGGTGCGTCGACCGATCCAGGACACCCTGCGTTTCGCTGGCGATATTGCCGATGACCGGCTCGACACCACGCTGCGCGTGCACAACGTCAACGATGAGATCGGCCAGCTTGCGCATTGCCTGGTCGACATGCAGCAACGCCTGCGTGCGCGGATCGAAACCGAGCGCGCGGTGGCACGCGGCAACACGCGCGTGCGGCAGGCGCTGGACAGCGCCCAGACCGGCTTGATGGTGGTTGATGCGGAAGGACTGGTGGCTTACGCCAATCCGGCGCTGCTGCAGCTCCTGGATCTTCCCGCAGAGACGTTGCTTGGCAGCGACGCGGTCCGCCTGCATCCGGCGCTGGCGGGACTGATCGGTGTTCGTCAGCGCGAAGAGCGTGAGATCGGCCACGCCGGTACCCGCTACCAGTTGATCGCCAATGCCATCGTCGAGGACGACCACTTCCTTGGCGTTGCGGTGGAATGGCGCAGTCGCGCGCTGGAAACGCTGCTGGAAACCGAAGTGGCGGCACTGGTCGACGCGGCGGCGCATGGCGAGCTGCAAGGGCGCATCGTACTGGAGGGCAAGCAGGGCTTCGTGCGCACGCTGTCGACCAGCATCAATCGCCTGCTGTCCACCTTCGAGACCAACCTCGGCGATCTGCAGGCACTGCTGGCCGCACTGGCACGCGGTGACCTGAGCGTGCGCTTGGAGGGGGACCTGCAGGGGGTGTTCGCCCGCATGCGTGACGATGCCAACGCCACTGTCGCGCAGCTGGGCCACATCGTCACCCGCATCCAGCAGGCCACGGTCCGCCTGGACGTGGGTGTTGGCGAAATCGTCGCCGGCCATCACGATCTTTCCCAGCGCACCGAGCAACAGGCAGCCAACCTGGAAGAAGCCGCTGCATCCATGCATGAACTGACCGATACCGTCGGCCGCAACGCCGACGCGGCGGGGCTGGCCGATGGACTGGTGCGCGACGCCGCCAGGGTGGCCGAGCGCGGCGGCACTGCGGTCGGCCAAGTGGTGGCCACCATGCAGGGCATCAGTGCGGCGTCGCGGCGCATCGGTGACATCATCCAGCTGATCGATGGCATCGCCTTCCAGACCAATATCCTGGCCCTCAACGCGGCAGTGGAGGCCGCGCGTGCAGGCGAGCAGGGCCGAAGCTTCGCGGTGGTGGCGGCTGAAGTGCGCTTGCTGGCCCAGCGCAGTGCCGATGCGGCCAAGCAGATCAAGGGGCTGATCGAGGATTCGGTGACGCGGGTTGACCAGGGCAGTATGCAGGCCGAGCAGGCGGGTACGACGATGGACGAGATCGTCAGCAGTGTGCAGCAGTTGGCCGGTCTACTGGCCGGTATCCGCAGTGCCTCGCACGAACAGCATGCAGGCATTGCCCAGGTAAACCAGACCGTCGTACAGATGGAGGCCAGCACGCAGCGCAATGCGAGCCTGGTGGAAGAGGCCGGCGCGTCGACTGCGCAGATGCAGACCCAGGTGCGCGCGCTGGCCGAAGCGGTGGCCGCGTTCCAGCTGCAGCCCGAGCGCCGGGCATGGGCGGCCTAGCAGCGACGGGTAGGGCTGCCGATACCGGCGGGATCAGCTGTGGTGGGCGCGGAGCGTGCTCCGCCCACCCTCAGCGGCAGGGCGTGGCCCGGGCTCCACTCAATACACGTCGCGCCGATAGCGCCCGTTCTCCAGCAGCAGTTCCACCATCTCATCGCCCAGTGCCTCGCGCAGCACCTGGTCCACGCCTTCGGCCATGCCGTGCAGTGATCCACACACATGGATCACTGCACCTTGTGCCAACCACGCCTGCAGTTCATCCGTCGCAGCGCGCAGTCGATGCTGTACGTAGCTGCCATCGTCCACATCACGCGAATAGGCCTGATCCAAACGCAGCAGATGCCCGTCAGCCTGCCACCGGATGATCTCGTCGGCGAACAGGAAGTCGTGCGCGCGCTGACGCTCGCCGAACAGCAGCCATTGGCCGTGCTCCCCGTGATGCGCGGCTTCGCGCAGCAGGCTGCGCAGGCCGGCGATGCCTGTGCCGTTGCCGATCAGCAGCATCGGCGCACCCGGCTGCCGATGGAAGCCCGGATTGCGATGCACGCGGGCGGCTATCGCACCGTCCAGCGGCGCATGCAGGGCCAGCCAGCCCGAGCCCAGTCCGGCGCGGCCAGCTGCGTCGTGGACCAGCCGCACTACCAGCTCCACTTCGCCATCGGCGGCGCATGAGGCGATGGAGTACTCACGCCCAGGCAGTGACGGCAGGCCCGACAACCAGAGGCCTGCATCCTGCACCTGCAACGCACGGCCGGGTTCGGGCAGCACGCGTTCGCTGGCCAGTTCCAGCAGGGTCTTCGCAACGCCGTCGATCAGCTGTGGCTGCTGGGGATCCAGGCCATGCGCGCGCAGTACCGCGCTGGCATGCATCGCGTCGTGGCGGGGCGCAATGTGCAGGATGTCGCCGGCCTGCCAATCGACATCGGCCGGCGGTGCCAGGCGGATCTTCCAGATCTGGCCGCCGACGCTGCCAGCGTTGAGCAGGGTGCGGTCGATCAGGCGCCAGTCGTGCATCACTGTGGCGGCCGGCAACACGCTGTCGTCGGTGTCGATGCCAGTCAGTCCGGTCAGCTGCAGCTGCCACTGGCGCAGCGCCCCCACCGAAGCAGCATCGACGTCGATGCGGGCGAACAAGGGTTGCGCGCCCGAGCGCGTCAACCAGTCGTCGATCTGGATGCCGAACCCGCAGAACTGCGCGTACTGGTGGTCACCCAGTGCGAGCATGCCGTAGTGCAACCCGGAAAGGTCCGGAAGCTGTGCCAGCAACTGGCGCGCGCCGCGCCGTGCGTTGTCCGGTGGTTCGCCATCACCGAAGGTGCTGAGGACGAACAGCGCTTGCGTGGCGGCCTGCAGCTGCGTGGCAGTCACACGCGCAAGCGGCAGTACTTGCACCGCGTGGCCGGCCGCCTGCAGCTGCGCCGCCGCACGCCAGGCCAACTGTTCGGCCAGGCCGCTCTGGCTGGCATGCACCACCAGCCAGGGCGTGCCCGAAGCATGGGGTGCTGCTGCCGGCACGGTCTGCCGCAGCGCGCGGGCGGCACGCTGGCCGCGGCGGCGGTCCAGGTACAACAGCCAGCCGGTAACGAAGAACAGGCACATGCCCAGGCTGCTGAGCATCACCACGATGCGCCCGGGCATGCCGAAGAAGCTGCCCGAGTGCAGGGCGAACATGCTGGTGGTGAGCTGGCCGCCGGCACCCTGGCGCGCGTAGGGGCGCGCGTCGAGGACCGCGCCGGTGGCCGGGTCGAGCTGCAGCAGGTCATGGGCGCGGTCGTGATGGCCGCCCCGTTGCGCGGGATCTGTCGACATCACCCGTACGTTGAGCGCTTGGCCGGGCTTCTCCGGCAGGCGCAGATCGATGAAGCCCAGGCGTACGCCGGGCAGTGCGTACAGCGTGGCCTCGACCTTGTGCAGATCCAGGGGCAGATCCGTGGCGACCTTGTGCTTGGCGGGAGGCGCAACACCCAGCAGCTGGGTCAGCCCATTGCGATACCAGTCGAACGACCACCACAACCCGGTCAGTGCGCTCATCAGGTAGATCAGCAGCACCCAGGTGCCGATCACCGAATGCAGGCTCCACAGGAAGCCCCGGCCCTTGCGCGCCCATTCCACCGCCAGCCAGCTGCGCCAGTGCCACCAGCGGCGTGGCCAGCGCAGGTACAGCCCGGACAGGGTGAAGAACAACAGCGCGATCGCACAGCTGCCGGTGATCCACGAGCCGCGTTCACCGGCGACCATGTGGCGGTGCAGGTCCTCGACGAAATCGAAGAAGGCCTGTCCACGCAGCGCGCTGAAGCGCTCGCCGCTGTAGGGGTCGAAATACACCCAGTGGTCCTTGCCGCCGGCAAAGCGGGCCACCGATGGGCGCTGGCCGCTGGCATCCACCCGCAGGCGCTGCAGCGGCCGCTCGCTGCCCGCCTGCAGCAACGGCACCAGTTCGCTCAAGGCAAGCGGTTGCTGGTTGTCGGCATGGTGTTCGGCGATCGCGGCGAAACCGGGATTGGCCGCACGCAGCAGCTCATCCTCGAACGACAGGACCGCACCGCTCAGGCCCATCACGGCCAGGATGGCACCGGCGCTGATGCCCAGCAGCCAGTGCAGTTGGAACAGGACGTTCTTGAACATCGGGATCGAGGGCCGTCGAGGCTGCCGCCCGCATCCTGCGCAACAGCAAATGAGAATTAATCGTAATTCTCCGGGTCGCGGGCCGCTGCGGTCAAGGAGGGTTTGCCGGCAGGGCTGCGCCCTGCACCCGCCGTAGTGCCGGCCGCTGGCCGGCAACCTCAATAGCAACATCAACATCAACAGCAACAGCCGAAGCTGGTTTCCTGAGGGTAGGCGGGGTGGGTCCGGTTGCGGGGGACGCCGTGAACCCATCCTTGGGGGCTTGGGCGCGCCATCCATGGCGCTTACACCCCCGCAACCGGACCCACCCCGCCAGCCCTGCCGACCTACTTCGCCCAGCCTTCGATTTCGCCGTGCGCGAACGGTCCGAGCTTGGCCTTCACCATCCGTCCCTGTGCGTCGAACAACACGCTGTAGGGCAGCAGACCCTGCGCGTTGCCCAACTGCACGCTGGCATCGCGTGGGCCGGGGGTATCGAGCACGATGGGATAGTCCACCGGCACCCGCTGCAGGAAATCGCGCACGCTGTCAGGCGTATCCAGCGCCAGGCCCAACACCTGCACGCCGCGTGCGCCCTGGCCCTCGGCAAAGCGGGCCAGCTCGGGCATCTCTTCCACACAGGGGCCGCACCAGCTGGCCCAGACATTGACCAGCAGCGGCCGGCCCTTGAAGCGTTCGCGGATATCCAGCGCGTGGCCTTCGCCATCGGGCAGGACCAGCGCCGGCAGCGGATCACCGGGGCGCAGCATCGGCAGCGCCGGGGGCGATACGGCAGGCGCTGCAGCTTCCGTCGCCGGCGCCGGCGCCAGCCGATTGCCGGCCCACAGGCCAAGCCCGGCAGCCAGCACCGCTGTCCACAGCAGTGCTGGCCGTTGCCACTTCATCGTGCGGTGCGCAGCAGCGCTTCTTCCACCAGCGCCTGGGTCAGCAGGGTGGGCAGCACCGTCGGCGGTGCGCCGGGGCCGTACACCACGTACAGCGGCACGCCCACGGCCTTGTGTTCATCCAGGAACGCGGTGATCTGCGGGTCCACATTGGTGTAGTCGCCGCGCATGTACACCGCGTTGGTGCGCTTGAGCAGTTCCTTGAACTCCGGGCGCGACAGCACCGCGCGCTCGTTGGCCTTGCAGCTCACGCACCAGTCGGCGGTCATGTTGACGAACACCACGCGGTTGTCGGCGCGCAGGCGGTCCAGCATCTGCGGCGAATAGTCCACCACGTTCTCGCTGCTCGCCTGTGCGGCACGTGCCGGCGGTGCCAGCTGCGTCACCGCCCACACCGGCACCAGCGCCGCGATCACCAGCAGCACGCCCAGCAGCCCGGCCGCGCGCTGGCTGCGCCAGCGGCTGCGCTCGAACAGCCACAGGCCACCGGTAAGCAGCAGCAGGCCACCCAGCGCCAGCGCCATGCCATCCACGCCGCGCTGCTTGCCCAGCACCCACAGCAGCCACAACGCGGCGGCGTACATCGGGAAGGCCAGCACATGCTTGAGGGTTTCCATCCACTGGCCCGGCTTGGGCAGGCGACGGGCCAGCGCCGGCACGAAGCCGATCAGCAGGAACGGCAGGGCCAGGCCCAGGCCGAGGAACAGGAACACCAGCATCGCCGCCACCGGCGGTGCAACGAAGGCATAGGCCACCGCCGGGCCGAAGAACGGACCCACGCAGGCGCTGCCGACCACGCAGGCCAGTACGCCGGTGAAGAAATCGCCGGCCGGGCCACTGCGTCGCGCCAGCGACTGGCCGAAGTTGCCGATGCCGCCGCCCATGGTGAACACGCCGGACAGGCTCAGGCCCACCGCGAACATGATGTAGGCCAACGCCGCGACCACGCCGGGATGCTGCAGCTGGAAACCGATGCCGACTGCGTTGCCCAGCATGCGCAGGCCGACCATCAGCGCGCCGATCACCGCGAAGGCAACCAGCACGCCCAGCGTGTACCACATGGCATGGCTGCGGGCGCGTTCGGGGCTTTCCCCGCTCTGCGCCAGGCTCAGCACCTTCAACGACAGGATCGGCAGCACGCAGGGCATCAGATTCAGCACCAGGCCTCCGCCCAGCGCCAGCAGCAGCACCCACAGCAGCGAGCTGTCGGTTTTCGGCACGCGGCTGGGGGCCTTGGTACGCAGTGCATTGTCCTGCTGCGCATCAGCGGCGAATGCATCGCGCGCGCCGCTGCTGGCGTCGGCACCGCCCGTGGTGGCGGGCGCGTCATTGGGCACAGTCGGAAGCAGGCGCAGTGGCGTGCCGTTGGCGCCCTCGCGGGTGCTGGCAGCGGCCGAAGGCGGCAGCGAGCGGATCACTTCGTCGCGTGCAGCCGGTGCATCACCGGTGGCGTTGACCTTGCCGGCGGGGATCGACAGCTTCACCCGCCGGGTCATCGGCGGATAGCAGATGCCATCGGTCTGGCAGCCCTGGAAGGTCACCACCAGCGTGCTGTCTACGGCCTCGGCGCGGCTGCGGCGCAGTGGCACCGGCACTTCCACCTGGTTGAAATAGACCGCCACATCACCGAAGTGCTCGTCGCGGTGCGACTGCGCCGCCGGCCAGCGCGGCTTGTCGGCCAGTACCCCGGCGCTGCCTTCCAGCTTCAGCGAGGTGCGGTCGCGATACAGGTAATAGCCCGGTGCCGGGCTGAAGCGCAGCAGCAGGGTGTTGCCATCGCTGGCGATGGCATCGAAGCCGAATGCCTGTTCCGATGGCAGCGGCAATGCCTGGCTGTTGCTGGTGCCCGGCAGTCGCAGGCCACCGCCACTGCCGGCGCCGGCCAGCGGGTTGTTGAACGCACTGGCGCCGGTGGCGCGTGCGGTCGGCAGCGTGGCCGCCGCACCGCCTGCACCGGGCAGGGTCACCTGCACCACGCGCTTCTGCGGCGGGTAGCACACACCGGCATCGGCGCAGCCCTGGTAACGCACTTCCAGGCTGATGGTGCCAGCGGCATCGGCGGGCGCGCCGGGCAGGGTGGCCTGCAGGCGCTCGCGGTAGGTCTCCACCTCACCGAAGAAATCGTCGTGGTGCTTCTTGCCTGCGGGCATCTGCAGCGCAGCGGCGTTGAACGCCGGATCAGCCTTCACCGTGGTGCGGTGGCGATACAGGTAATAGCCGGGGGCGATCTTGAACTGCAGTTGGATCTGGCCACGCTCGGGCGCGCTGGCGGTCAGCGCGAACGCCTGGTCCACCGGCAGCAGATCCTTCTCATCCAGCGCGAAGGCTGGCAATGAAAGCCACAACAGGGCGCACAAGGCGGCGCCACGCGCAAACAGAGTCTTCAATCAGTGTCCTCCCGGGTCTGTGCCCGGATCCAGTCCAGATACGCCGGCAGGCCGGCCCGGGTTTCGACCGCGATGCACTCCGGGAGTTCATACGGATGCAGTTCGACGATCCGGGCGATGGCGTCATCGACACGGCTTGCGGTGGTTTTCACCAGCAGCTGCAGCTCGGCGTCGGTGGTCACCTCGCCCTGCCAGCGGTAGGTCGACTGTGCGCCGTCCAGGCGGGTCACGCAGGCAGCCAGGTGCTCGGCGACCAGCGCGTGCGCGATGCGCTCGGCACTGGCCCGGTCCGGGCAGGTGGTCAACAGCAGCAGGACGGGATCGACGGTCGACATGACCGTCGAGTATAGGGCCCCTGTCCGACCGGGTCAGGATCGGACAGGGGAAATACAACTTTCTTCAAACGGTGTCAGTTGGCCAGCTGGCAGGTCGCGGGCTTGGCCGAGGTGAACAGGCCCGGGGTGGCCCACTCGGGGTGGTCGATGAACGGGTTGCGGTTGCCCTGGAAGCTGTAGATCACGTCATTGCGGGCACGTTCTGCAGCGCTCGGCGGATCAGCAAGATGCCAGTCGATCAAGGTCGACAGCAGGCCCATGTAGGCCGGCGAGCTGCTGGTCTTGACGATCTTGCTGCGGTCGTCGGTCAGTTCCAGGTCCGGTTCGGACTGGCCGGTGGCCGCATCCTTGCCCCCTTCGTAGCGGATGGCCATGTACATCACCGCGCGTGCCATGTCGCCCTTGCGTGCACCCCACACTTCAAAAGTGCCAGCGTTGCCATCCGGCGTACGTACCCAGTTCGAATTGCCCGGATAGCCGCCGCTGCCGCCGCCCTGGCCGTTGTTGGCCTCGGTGGCACGCTCGCCGCAGTTGGCGTCGCACTTGCCGAACGGCTTGTTGCCGCGGTCGGCGTTCCACTGTGCGTCGGTCAGGTACAGCATGTGGGTGTCGGTATAGGGCGCATACGGCAGGCCCTTGTCGCCGGTGGTGCTGGCAAAGCCCAGCGAGTTCGGCCAGGTGTGCTCGCGGTTGTACTTCAGGCCGCCGCCACTGCCTGCACGGTCGGTCACCTTGGTGTAGCTGCGGTTGCGATAGGCGTCGAGGATCCGGCCACTGTTGTTCGGATCTTCGTCGGCGATCTCCAGGATGGTCCAGGTGCTGGTGCCCGAGCCACTGTACGGATACGCGGTGTGGCCCTTGATGGTGGCGTGCAGCGAGCAGCGCAGCTGGCTGGGGCTGCTGGTGTTGACCTTCGAGTAGTAACCGGCCGGTCCGCCGGGATTGCCCGGGTCCGGATTGCCGGTGGTGGTGGCCACGGTGAAGGCGATGCGGCTGTCGGTCGCCGGGCGGGCACCCTGCGCATCGGTGATGCGTGCGGCACGGATGTCGAAGCGGCAGGCTTCACCGGCGACCAGCGCGGTGTTGGTCGACAGCTTCACGCTCTTGCCGCTGGCCGGCCAGATCAGCGGCACGCTGCCGGAGGTGCCGCAGGTCAGTGCGAAGGCGCCGCTGGCGAGGTTGACCGTCTCGCTGAACACCACTTCCAGGTCGGCGGCGGCAGGGAAGGTGCTGCTGCCCTGTGCCGGCGTGGTGGTGGACACCGACGGCGGCGTGTTCGGGCCCGGGGTGCCACCGCCGCTGAAGGTCTGGTTGTTGTTGCAGCTGCCGAAGGTCTGCCTGGCCGATTCGGCCCAGGTGAAGTGCGCGTACTGGCTGCCGCTGCCGGTCAGCTGCAGCGAGGTGCCCGCAGCGGTGCTGTTGGTTTCGGCAACGGGAATGTTCTGGCTGGTCATGCCGGCGGCGGGGCCGGCGGAGGCGGTGATCGCGCCCTCGTAGCTGAGGAACTGGACCACCTTGCCGCTGGCGTCGACCAGGGCGATGCCGTCGTTGGGGCCGTTCTGCAGGCCGTTGCTGGGGTAGGTGACCACCGCCAGGGAGGCGCTGCCGCAGCTGGCCGCGGTTCCGGCCGGTACCGCGTTGTTGGCGTAGACCGTGGCGGCCGACGGATTGCTGCCGTTGTAGAGGTACAGGCGGTAGCCGGACAGATCCTCGCCGGCGGTGGCGACCACTTCGATGGCTTCGCCGACGTCACCGGCAGCGGTGCTGTCGTCGTAGTGCAGTTCGTTGATGAAGACCTCGGCCTGGGCCGGCGCGGCAGCCAGGGCCAGCAGGCAGGCGGCGGCGAGCGGGGACAGCAATCGCATCGACTACTCCTTGTGATTGGGAATGCCGGGCCACCCTAAAGCCGATCCGGTGACACTTTGTCGTAAATGAACGCCAGATATCTGACAGTGCGACGGCGGTCACCAAATGGCGGCCAATTCCCCCTTGGCTTGCCGCGACGCATCCCTATAAAGGCGTCCGCGCAGGGATGGAGTGCCGCCGGGCCGCCGGGAAAAATTTATGGGCGGGCCTTGAAAGGACTCCGGAGGTCTCCATCTCTGTCGTGCTCCCGACCTGTCGGGCTTTTTCACGCGCGTTGCTGGCAGTCACCTGGTGTGAGTGCTAACATCGCCGGACTTTTTCAGACCAATCAATAACTTAAGAGGTCCCACATGAGCATCAAGCCGCTGCACGACCGCGTTGTGGTCAAGCCGATCGAAGCCGACGAAGTTTCCGCCGGTGGCATCCTGATCCCGGACTCCGCCAAGGAAAAGTCCACCAAGGGTGAAGTCGTGGCCGTGGGCCCGGGCAAGCCGCTGGACAACGGCAACGTGCGCGCTCCGTCGCTGAAGGTCGGTGACAAGGTCATCTACGGCCAGTACGCCGGCAGCTCGTACAAGAGCGAAGGCGTCGAGTACAAGGTCCTGCGCGAAGACGACGTGCTCGCCGTCATCGGCTGAGTGTCAGCGCGACCTGCTTCAGTTACACCCCATTTCCGCTAAAAGCAGCCGGGCTCCGCTCGGCTCTACACAGAGGTAAACGCAATGGCTGCCAAGGATATTCGTTTCGGTGAAGACGCCCGTTCGCGCATGGTGCGCGGCGTCAACGTTCTCGCCAATGCCGTCAAGGCCACCCTGGGCCCGAAGGGCCGCAACGTCGTGCTCGAGAAGAGCTTCGGCGCCCCGACCATCACCAAGGACGGCGTGTCCGTCGCCAAGGAAATCGAACTGGCTGACAAGTTCGAGAACATGGGCGCGCAGATGGTGAAGGAAGTCGCCTCGCGTACCAACGACGACGCCGGCGACGGCACCACCACCGCCACCGTGCTGGCCCAGGCCCTGATCCGCGAAGGCGCCAAGGCCGTTGCTGCCGGCATGAACCCGATGGACCTCAAGCGCGGTATCGACAAGGCCGTCGTGGCTGCCGTCGCCGAGCTGAAGAACATCTCCAAGCCGACCGCTGACGACAAGGCCATTGCCCAGGTCGGCACGATCTCGGCCAACTCGGACGAGTCGATCGGCCAGATCATCGCCAACGCGATGAAGGAAGTCGGCAAGGAAGGCGTGATCACCGTTGAAGAAGGCTCGGGCCTGGACAACGAGCTGGACGTGGTCAAGGGCATGCAGTTCGACCGCGGCTACCTGTCCCCGTACTTCATCAACAACCAGCAGTCGCAGACCGCTGACCTGGATGACCCGTACATCCTGCTGCACGACAAGAAGATCTCCAACGTCCGTGACCTGCTGCCGGTGCTGGAAGGCGTCGCCAAGGCCGGCAAGCCGCTGCTGATCGTTGCCGAGGAAGTCGAAGGCGAAGCGCTGGCGACCCTGGTGGTCAACACCATCCGCGGCATCGTCAAGGTCGTGGCCGTCAAGGCTCCGGGCTTCGGCGACCGTCGCAAGGCGATGCTGGAAGACATGGCCGTGCTGACTGGCGGCACCGTGATCTCCGAGGAAGTCGGCCTGTCGCTGGAAAAGGCCACCATCAAGGACCTGGGCCGCGCCAAGAAGGTGCAGGTTTCCAAGGAAAACACCACCATCATCGATGGCGTGGGTGACAAGGCTGCGGTCGATTCGCGCGTTGCGCAGATCAAGACCCAGATCGAAGACACCTCCTCGGACTACGACCGCGAGAAGCTGCAGGAGCGCGTGGCCAAGCTGGCCGGTGGCGTGGCAGTGATCAAGGTCGGCGCTTCGACCGAAATCGAAATGAAGGAAAAGAAGGATCGCGTCGACGACGCCCTGCACGCGACCCGTGCGGCCGTTGAAGAAGGCGTGGTTCCGGGCGGCGGCGTTGCCCTGGTCCGTGCGGTCTCCGCACTGGCTGGCCTGAAGGGTGCCAACGAAGACCAGAACCACGGCATCCAGATCGCCCTGCGTGCGATGGAAGCCCCGCTGCGCGAAATCGTTGCCAATGCCGGTGAAGAGCCGTCGGTCATCGTCAACAAGGTCAAGGAAGGCACCGGCAGCTTCGGCTACAACGCCGCCACCGGCGAGTTCGGCGACATGCTGCAGTTCGGCATCCTGGACCCGACCAAGGTGACCCGTTCGGCGCTGCAGAACGCAGCCTCGATCGCTGGCCTGATGATCACCACCGAAGCCATGGTTGCCGACGCTCCGAAGAAGGACGAGCCGGCCATGGGTGGCGCTGGTGGCATGGGCGGCATGGGTGGCATGGGCGGCATGGACTTCTAAGTCCCGCTGCACCGGTAGCTGCCGACCCAGGTCGGCACGCTTCCCTGCTGCAATGAAAAACCCCGCCGGAAGGCGGGGTTTTTTTGTGGCCTGCATCCACGCATGGCGTGGATCTACCGGGCAATGCGGCATCACCCGCCGCTACGCTGCTGGAGCTGTCGGCAGGTTGTCCTGCAGCCACGCCAGGAACGCGGCCACCATCGGGTTGTCGTTGCTGCCTGGCCGGGTCACCGCGTAATAGGCGAAGGACTGCGGCCACGGCTGCTCCAGGACTACCTGCAGGCGACCGTTGGCCACTTCTTCGGCCACGTGGATGTCGCGCACCAGCGCGATGCCCTGGCCGGCTGCCGCTGCGCGTATCAACAACAGATCGTCATCGAAAGCGGGGCCGCGCTGCAGGCGCGCATCCTGCGGCACGCCCAGGGCCTGAAACCACAGCCGCCAGTCATTGCGTTCGCTGTCCTGCAGCAGTGGCAACCGCAGGCAGTGCTCCACGCGGGTGATCGGTGGCACGGTCGCCAGCAGCGCCGGGCTTGCCACCGGCAGCAACGCCGGTGCCAACAGGTGCTCCGCATGCAGCCCCGGATACTGGCCCAGGCCGTGCCGGATCGCGATGTCCACGCCATCACGGCGCAGGTCCACCAGCGCGGGGCTGGCATCCAACTGCACGTCGATTCCTGGATGTCGCGCGCTGAAATCGGCCAGTCGCGGTGCCAGCCAGTGGGCGGCGAAACTGGGCGCGGCGCTGATCCGCAACGACGACCTGCCTTGCCACGCTTCCAGTGCGTGCAGGCTGCTGGCGATCTGATCGAAGGCCTGGCGCAGTTCCGGGTAGACACGGTTGCCGGCAGTGCTGAGCACCACGCCGTGGCGGGTTCGATCGAACAGGCTGACGCCGAGCCGTTCCTGCAACTGCCGCAGTTGCTGGCTCACCGCGCCGGGTGTCACGCCCATCACCTCGGCGGCCGCCGTCAGGCTGCCGTGGCGGCTGGTTTCAACGAAGGCCCGCAGGGCCAGCAAGGGCAGTACCGCACCCATCTTCCATTCTCCCGTGACGATGCTGGCGAGCCGTCGGCACGTCCACCGGCCAGCGCAGGGCACAGCATATCGGCCGGGTCGATGGCTGTCGCGCCGGTGCGCGCGATGTTGAGCTGGGCTCAACTGCAACCGCAGCAGACATCGTTTCCCGCCTGCATGCCAGGTTCCTAGACTGGTTGCACGGTCGCTGCAGCGCCTTTTTTCCACATCGCTTCGCCCTGCCCATGTTGTGGGAGGGCAGCGCGTGTGCACCTGATTTCTACTTCCAGGATGCCTCCGTGACCGAACCTTCGCTGCACCTGCATACCGACAGCTCACCCAACGGCTACAAGGCCACCATCGCGCTGGAGGAGCTGGGCCTGCCGTATCGCCTGCACCACGTGCGCATCGAGCAGGGTGAACATCGCCATCCTGATTTCCTGCGGCTCAATCCGCACGGTCGCATTCCGGTCCTCGAAGACCGCGGCAGAGGCATCGTGCTGTTTGAATCGGCGGCGATCCTGCTGTACCTGGCCGAGCAGGGCGGCGCATTGTTGCCACAGGCGCCAGCCGCGCGCTGGGACGCCATCACCTGGCTGATGTTCCATGCCTCCAGCGTCGGTCCCATCTTCGGCCAGCGCGTGCATTTCGAACACTTCGCGCAGGAGCGCTACCTGCCGGCGATCGAGCGCTACCGGCACCTTTCCGAAGACATCTTCGCGATCCTCGATGCACGTTTGGCCGAGCGTCCCTGGCTGGCCGGCGATGACTACTCGATCGCGGACATCGCGCACTTCGGTTGGCTGCATGTGCTCAGGGTGATCGACATCGACTTCTCGCGCCATCGTCATCTTTCGGCGTGGTACCAGCGCTTAGCCGCGCGGCCCGCCGTACAGCGCGGCGTGCTGCTGCCTGAGCCCGCGACCGGGCCCTGAGGAGATCCCCGCAATGACAGCTTCCCTTTCGATCCACGGCGCTTCGGCAGCCGCCTTCGCCAGCCATGCCGGCTACCAGCGCATGTTCCGCGCCGATGCACTGACTCTGGGCATCTTCCTGCCGCTGCGCTTCTACCAGGGCGACATGGCGGCTCTGCAGGGGCAGACCGCATTGGTAGAGGCCATCGACCGCCATGGTTTCGCTGCGGTCTGGGTGCGTGACGTTCCGCTGTTCGATCCACAGTTCGGTGATGCCGGACAGGTATTCGATCCGTTCACCTATCTCGCGTGGTTGGCGGCCCGCACCCATCGCGTCGCGTTGGCGACAGGCAGCGTGGTGATGCCACTGCGGCATCCCATCGACCTGGCCAAGGCCGCCGCGTCGATCGACCAGCTGTCCGCAGGGCGGCTGGTGATGGGTATTGCCTCGGGTGATCGACCGCTTGAGTTTCCCGCCTACGGCCTCGACGACGCCCGACGTGGTGAGCGGTTCGCAGATGCCGTGGTGGCCTTCCGGCAATGGTTGCAGCCCACAGACGGGGCGCTGGCCGGCCATCCCTGGGCCGCGCAGGGCGTGCAGCTGCTGCCCCCGCCGCTAAGCGGTCGCATCCCGTTGATGGTCACCGGAGGTGCCCGGCAGTCGCTGCAATGGATCGGCCAGCACGCCGACGGCTGGCTGACCTATCCCGACGCCACCCATGACACGGCAGGACCCCAGCGGCTGGCGGCGAAGATCCGCGCATGGCGCGCGCAGATTCCCGACGGCGGCTTCCGTCCGCACATGACCAATGAATGGCTGGACCTGGTGGATGACCCGGACCATCCGCGCGTGCCGCTGCAGGGTGGCTACTGCCTGCGTACCGGGCGCAAGGGGCTGATCGCGCTGCTGGAAGCCTGGCAGCGTGCCGGGGTAAACCATGCCGCGCTCGGCATTCAGTTCTCGCAGCGCCCAGCTGCCGACGTGCTGCAGGAACTGGCCGAAGAGGTGCTGCCGTTGTTTCCGTCGCATCCCGGTCCACCGTCGGGGGGGAAGGAATGGTAGCGATGCATTTCCGCGATCGCTGAGCTGCGGACCCTGCCGGCCGCAGCGGGAGGCTTGCAGTTTTTGTTCAACGAATTATGATTAGCCACCTAATTATATAGGGGTGCATGATGCTTGAGTTGAAGCACCAGGCCTTCGTCGAGGAGGCGCAGCGCCGTGGCCACGCCACTGTTGCGCAGCTGCGCCTGTGCTTCCAGCTGCTGGCCTTGTCCAGCGCGATCGACCGTGACTGCGCTTCACGCCTGGCGCCGCACGGCCTCAGCGAGGGCCGTTTCATTGTGCTGTTCCTGCTGCACGGTGCTGGTGGCACGTTGCCTCCGCACGAGTTGGCCGAGCGTGCTGGCGTCACCCGCGCCACCATCAGCGGGTTGCTCGATGGCCTGCAGCGTGACGGCCTGCTGCAGCGGCGCAACGATGCCGAGGATGGCCGCCGTCTGCAGATCGTGCTGATGGCCCGCGGCAAGCGCTTGGCCGGCGATCTGTTCGACCAGCACACACAATGGATCGGCGGACTGTTCAACGGTCTTGATTCCCGCGAACAGGTGCAGTTGTCGCTGCTGTTGGAAAAGGTCTGGCGACACACCGACGCGGGCCAGGAAGCAGGTACATGAGCAATACCATCGCCACGGCACGCCTGCGGGAACTGAACGCGGGCAGTGCAGCCAGCACGCATCTGGCCGAGTGCCTGGCTGTGGACTTCGCTGCGTTGCTGCAGGCGGTGGCACCGACCTTGCCACCGGCCTCGATACAGCGGATGCAGGCCGCTGCAGGCAAAGGAATCACCCAGCGCATGGCATTGGCCGCAGCGGTACTGCGCGAGGCAGGGCAGGACGAGGTGCAGTGCTGGCAGGCGCATCCCTCCGACACCGTGCGCGGATGGGCCTGCTATCTGATCGGCGGCGACGCGCAGGCGGCATTGGCCGACAAGCTGCAGGCCATGCGTTCACTGGCAGATGATCCGCACTTCGGTGTGCGCGAATGGGCATGGTTGGCCTTGCGCAGCGATATCGTCGCCGAGCCGCTGGAAGCGCTTGCCCTGCTGCAACCCTGGACGCAGCAGCGCTCGCCGCATCAGCGCCGCTTCGCCTGTGAGGCGCTTCGCCCCCGCGGTGTATGGGCCACGCACATTGCGCTGTTCAAGCAGCAACCCGAGCACGCGTTGCCCTTGCTGGAGGCCCTCGCTGACGATCCCGAGCGCTATGTGCAGGACTCGGTCGGCAACTGGCTGAACGACGCAGGCAAGAGCCAGCCCGGATGGGTGCGGGATGTATGCGCACGGTGGCAGTCAACGCACGACAGCGCAGCCAATACGTACATCCGCAAGCGCGCGCTGCGCTCGCTGTAACGCCGTACCGTTCACCCGCGTTTCCCGGCAGTGCCGGCCGCTGGCCGGCAACCCCATGACCTTCAAGGGAGACCCCATGCGCCACCGCCTCATCGGACTGCATTCCGGCACCCTCGTGGCACATGCGCGTGTCATCCATTCCGGGTAAAGATGGCGCTCGGCCGTGTCCATCCGCAGGGAAGTCGAGCATGCAGAGCAAGATCCAGGTGACGTTGTACGGAGCGCTGGGCAGCAGTCCAGCGCTGCAGGTACCCGGCCTGGAAGGGCCGGTGGTTGCCATCCAGGAAGCCACCTTGCGGCAGCTGGTGTCCGATCTGTATACGGCCAGGTCAATGCTCAACCCCGAACAGCTTGATGAGGCCAGGCAGGAACTGGACCGCGTGGTGGAGCGTTGGGTCGACATCCACGAGACGCTGCTGCTGGACGTGGAAGTGCATGGCGGCCGATAGTCCGCTGAACCGCGCCCGCAGTTGCGGATGAAACAGTTGGCACCCGCCAAAACCCTGTGTTATCAATAGATCCCATGAACGCAACCCATGCCAGCTTTTATTGGTATTACTTTCCGAAGCCCCCGGCGGAGGAAGGATTGCGCTCACCCTGAAGAAAGCTTCAGACGCATTCCCGAAAGCCGCCAGCGAACCTGGCGGCTTTTTTCATGTCGCCACGCTGCGGACCCCCAACGTTCCGTAGAGACCCCTCACCATGCCCCCGCACACCGACGACCTGCGTATCCGCACCATCGAACCGCTGACACCGCCTGCCCAGCTGCTGGCGATGCTGCCCTGTGATGACGAAGCCTCCGATACCGTCAGCGCTTCGCGCGCCGCCCTGCACCAGATCCTGCATGGCCGCGATGACCGCCTGGCGGTGGTGGTCGGGCCGTGCTCGATCCACGATCCGAAAGCCGCCATCGAGTACGCACAGCGTCTGAAGCCGCTGCGCGATGCGCTGGCCGGCGAGCTGGAAATCGTCATGCGCGTGTACTTCGAGAAGCCGCGCACCACGGTGGGCTGGAAGGGCCTGATCAACGATCCGGACCTGGACGGCAGCTTCAAGATCGACAAGGGCCTGCGCATCGCCCGCGGCCTGCTGCGCGACATCAATAAGCTGGGCCTGCCTGCCGGCGTCGAGTTTCTCGACGTGATCTCGCCGCAGTACATCGCCGACCTGGTGGCATGGGGCGCGATCGGTGCACGCACCACCGAAAGCCAGGTGCATCGCGAGCTTGCGTCGGGGCTCTCGTGCCCGGTTGGCTTCAAGAACGGCACGGACGGCAACGTCAAGATAGCCGCCGATGCCGTGGGCGCAGCCTCGAATCCGCATCACTTCCTGTCGGTCACCAAGCAGGGTGGCACGGCCATCGTCTCCACCACCGGCAACCCGGACTGCCATGTGATCCTGCGTGGTGGCAAGCAGCCGAACTACGACGCGGCCAGCGTGGCCGATGCCTGTCAGGCACTGGCCAAGGCCAAGCTGCCGACGCGCCTGATGATCGATGCCAGCCACGCCAACAGCCTGAAGAATCACGAAAACCAGCCGAAGGTGATCGAAGGCATCGCCATCCAGCTGGAAGATGGCGAGCAGCGCATCGTCGGTGTGATGGTCGAAAGCCATCTGGTGGGTGGCCGCCAGGAGCTGGTCGAAGGCCAGCCGCTGGTCTACGGCCAGAGCATCACCGATGGCTGCATTGATTGGGACACCACCGTGCAGGTGCTGGAGCGGCTCGCCGCTGCCGTGCGCGCCCGCCGTGAAGTGAAGGTGTCCGAAGCCGCTTGAGTGCGGCACGTGTGTGGATGGCGGCCAGCGCCTGCGGGGGTGCGGCCGCGATCAGGGCCGGTCGGAGTTGGAGACCGGCCCGTCTGCACCGGCGATGCGCCTGGCGCTGCGTATGTGCGACAGCGCCAGGTACATCGCCGGGGTGGTGTGAGACCCGAACCGGCGATGGCCGCAGTAGACCCACGCCATGCGTGGATGAAGCCACCTCGCTCACCGCCCCGCCCGTACTCGCGCCAACGCCAGATACATCGCCGGCGTGGTGTACAGCGTCAACCACTGGCTGACCAGCAACCCGCCGACGATAGCGATGCCCAGCGGCTGCCGCAGCTCCCAACCTTCACCGTTGGCCAGCATCAGCGGCAACGTACCCAGCAGTGCTGCCAGCGAGGTCATCAGGATCGGCCGCAGGCGCAATCGTGCCGCTTCCATCACTGCATCCTGCGCACTCAGCCCGCGGCGTTCGCCGGCCAGGGCGAAGTCGACCAGCAGAATCGTGTTCTTCATCACCACGCCCACCAGCAGGAACAGGCCGAGCAGGGCGATCAGGTTCAGTTCGTTGCCGAACAGCCACAGCGCCAACAGCGCACCGATGCCGGCCGACGGCAGCGTGGACAGGATCACCAAGGGCTGCAGGAAGCTCTCGTAGAGGATGCCCAGCACCAGGTACACCGCCAGCGTCGCACCCAGTACCAGCCACAACTGGCGCGAACGCAGCTGCTCCAGGCCGCCGGCCTCGCCGGACAGCTTGGCCTGCACCGAGCGCGGCAGCATCAGTTTGGCCATCGCCGCATCAATCGCCCGGGTGGCCTGTTCCAGGCCCACGCCGGGTGCCAGCGCGAACTCGATCCAGATCGAGGCGAACTGCTCGCTGTGGTACACGCGGTCCGGCGCCATGCCATAGCGCCAGCTGGCGATGCTCGACAGGGGAATGCGCTGGCCGCTGCCATCGATCACCTGCAGCCGTGCGAGCGTGCCCGGGTCCTGGGTGTGCTTCGGGTCCAGCTCCATCACCACCCGGTACTGGTTGAGGCTGTCGTACAACGTGGCGACCTGGCGCTGGCTGAAGGCGTTGTTGAGCATGTTGGCTACGGTGCGCAGGTCCACGCCGTGGCGCGCCGCTGCCTCGCGGTCGATGTCCAGCATCACCTGGCGCATGCCGGCCTCGCCCTGCGCTTCCACGTCCACCAGTTCCGGCAGGCCACGCAGCGCAGCAGCGACCTTCGGTGCCCATTGGCGCAGTGGCGCGGTATCGGCCGAGAGCAACTGGAATTCGTACTTGCCGCTGCTGCCGGCGCCTTCCAGGCGGATGTCCTGGTCCACCCACAGATAGAGGTTGCCCCCGGGCAACTTGGGCAGACGCGCACGCAGGCGGTCGATCACCTGCTGGCTGGAGACGCCGCGCTCGGCCAGCGGCTTCATCTTGATCATGATGAAGGCGTTGTTGACCCCGTTGCTGCCACCGATATACCCGATGATGTCCTCGATGGCCGGGTCGGACAGCAGCAGTCTGCGGTAGGCATCGATCTTCGGCTGCATCGCCTGGAAGGACAGGCCGTCATCGCCACGCGCGAAGCCGCGCAGCTGTGCGGTGTCCTGCTGCGGAACGATGCCCTTGGGTACCTGCTGGAACAGCCAGGCATTGAGTGCGATCACTGCCACGAAGGCCAGCAATGGCCAGCGCAGTTGCCGCAGGCTGGCCTGCAGGGTGCGCAGATAGGCGCCACGCACGCGCTCGAACAGCGCATTGCTGCCGCGCTGCCAGCGCGTGGGCTGTTGTGCGTCATCGACGAACAGGCGCGCGCACAGCATCGGCACCAGGCTGAGTGCCACCAGCACCGACACCGTCATCGCCGCCACCAGGGTCAGCGAGAATTCGCGGAACAGGCGCTCGACGAAATCGTCCAGGAACAGGATCGAGACGAACACCACTGCCAGCGCCAGGTTCATCGATAGCAACGTAGCGCCCACTTCCGATGCACCGCGCACCGCCGCCTGCCAGCGGTCGGCGCCCAGTTCGCGATGGCGCGCGATGTTCTCCAGCACCACGATGGCGTCGTCAACCACCAGTACCGCCGCTACGATCAGGGCCATCAGCGAGAGCGTATTGAGCGAGAAGCCCATCAGCGCGATCAACGCCAGCGTGCCGAACAGCACCACCGGAATCGCCACGCTGGGTACCAGGGCCGCACGCCAGTGGCCAAGGAAGCCGAGCACCACCAGCACCACCAGCGCGATCGCCAGCAGCAGGGTCACTTCTGCTTCATGCAGGGTGGCGCGGATCACCGGCGAGCGGTCCATCACCAGGCGCATGTCCACCGTGCTGGGCAGCAGGGCGTGCAGCTGCGGCAACTGCGCCTGGATCGCATCGACGGTGGCGATGATGTTGGCGCCGGGCTGGCGGCTGACGATCAGCAGCACGGCGGGGCGTTCGTTGTGGAAGCCACTGGCATAGCGGTCCTCCACGCCATCGGCGACGGCAGCGACATCGCCCAGCCGCAGCAGGCGGTCATCGCTGGCCTTCAGCGCCAGCTGGCGATACTGCGCGGCCTGGCGCAGTTGCAGCGGTGCCTCCAGTTGCCAGTGCTGCTGCGCGCCCGCGACCGCACCCAGTGGGCGCACTGCATTGGCGCGGCTGATCGCCTGTGCCACGTCCTCCAGCGCCAGACCTGCGTGATTGAGGGCATTGGGGTCCAGCGACACGCGAACCGCCGGCAGCGCGCTGCCGCCCACCTGCACTTCGCCCACGCCGGGTACCTGCGACAGCTTCTGCGCCAGCACGGTCGAACCCAGGTCGTACAGCTGGCCCGGCGAGAGCGTATCGGAGGTCAACGCCAGCGCCAGGATCGGCGCCTGCGACGGGTTGACCTTGCGGTACTGCGGCATGCCCGGCATGCCGCTGGGCAGCTGGCCGCGGGCGAGGTTGATCGCGGCCTGCACTTCGCGCGCGGCCTCGTCGATGTCGCGGCCGAGCACGAACTTCAATTCGATCTCGGTCTGCCCCTGGGTGCTGGCCGAGTCGATGCGCGAGATGCCGGGCAGACTGCCCAGCGCACGCTCCAGCGGCGTGGCGACGGTGGCCGCCATCGATTCGGGCGAGGCGCCGGGCAGGCTGGCACTGACTTCAATGGCGGGATAGTCGACCTGGGGCAGCGGTGCCACCGGCAGCAGGCGCAGCGCCAGCAGGCCGGCCAGTACCAGCGCCACCGCCAACAGGAGGGTCGCCACCGGACGCTGCACGCAGGCCTGTGCCAGGCGTGCCACAGGGGTCATGCGCCGGCCTCGCCAGCGGTTGCCGGTGCTGTCGCGCGGCGACGCTGCAGACGGTCGAAGGCCAGGTAGATCACCGGCGTGGTGAACAGGGTCAATACCTGGCTGACCATCAGGCCACCCACCATCACCCAGCCCAGCGGCTGCCGCAGCTCGGCGCCCGAGCCACTGGCCAGCATCAGCGGTACCGCGCCGAACAGCGCGGCCAGGGTGGTCATCAGGATCGGCCGGAAGCGCAGCAGCGCCGCCTGGTGGATCGCCTCACGCGGGCTCATGCCGCGCGTGCGCTGCGCGTCCAGCGCGAAGTCGATCATCATGATCGCGTTCTTCTTCACCAGGCCGATCAGCAGCACGATGCCAATCACTGCGATCAGGTCCAGGCTGCGTCCGCTCGCCCACAACGCGGCCAGGGCGCCCACGGTCGCCGAGGGCAGGGTGGAGAGAATGGTGATGGGGTGGATGAAGCTCTCGTAGAGCACGCCCAGCACGATGTACATCACCACCACCGCCGCCAGGATCAGCCACAGCGTGCTCGACAGCGAACTGCTGAAGGCCGCCGCCGCGCCCTGCAGCCGCAGCTCGATGCTCTGCGGCAATGCCACCTGTGCCTGCGCGGCATGCACGGCATCCACCGCTTCGCCCAGCGATGCGCCGGGCGCAAGGTTGAACGACAGCGTGGCCGCCGGGAACTGACCGACATGGTTGCGCAGCAGCGCCGTTGGCCCCTGCTCGACGCGCGCCACCGCGCCCAGCGGCACGGTCTGGCCGTTGCTGCTGCGCACGCGCAGGCCGCTGATCGCCTCCGGCCCCGGTTGCCGCGCAGGATCGGCCTCCAGCACCACCCGATACTGGCTGGCCTGGGTGAAGATGGTTGAGATCTGCCGTTGCCCGTAGGCGTCGTACAGTGCGTCGGCCACTGCTTCCACACTCACGCCAAGGCGTGCGGCGGCATCGCGGTCGATGCTCACCCTGGCCTGCCGGCCCTGCATCTGCAGGTCACTGGCCACATCACGCAGCGCTGGCGATTGGCGAAGCGCGTGCAACAGCTTTGGGGTCCAGGTTTCCAGCGTCTGCAGGTCCGGCGTGGTCAGGGTGAACTGGTACTGGTTGCGGCTGATGCGGTCTTCGATGCCCAGCTCCTGCACCGGTTGCAGGTACAGGGTGATACCGGGAATCCTGGCCACGCGCTGCTGCAGCCGCGCCATCACCACGTCGACGCCCTCGCGCTCGCCGTGTGGCTTCAGTTCGATCAGCAGGCGGCCGGTATTGAGGGCGGCATTGTTGCCGTCCACGCCGATGTAGGAAGACAGGCTGGCCACGGCTGGGTCCTGTTCGATGGCCGTGGCCAGGGCAAGCTGGCGCTCGCGCATGGCCTGGAACGAGATCGCCTGCGGGGCTTCGCTGATGCCCTGGACCAGGCCGGCATCCTGCACCGGGAAGAAGCCCTTGGGCACGGCGAAATACAGCGCCACCGTCAGCGCAAGCGTGGCCACGGTCGCCAGCAGCATCAGTGGCTGGCGCTGCAGCACCCAGCGCAGCTGGCGGTCGTACAGGGCAATGATGCGATCGAACACGTCGCGCTTCGGGGTCGGAGCCCTGACCGGATCCGACCCGGGCGGGGTCAGATCCCCGTGGGGCGCTGACCCTTTGGCATGTGGTTTCAGGAAGCGCGCACACAGCATTGGCGTCAAGGTCAGCGACACCAGCAGCGAAATGCCGATGGCCACCGCCAGCGTCACTGCGAACTCATGGAACAGCGCGCCCACCAGGTCGGCCATGAACAGCAGTGGGATCAGCACGGCGATCAACGAGACCGTCAGCGACACCAGGGTGAAGCCAATCTCGCTGGCACCTTTCAGCGCTGCCTCGCGCGGGCTTTCGCCGTCTTCCAAGTGGCGGGCGATGTTCTCCAGCATCACGATCGCATCGTCCACCACGAAGCCGGTGGCGATGGTCAACGCCATCAGCGTGAGGTTGTTGAGCGAATAGCCGGCCAGCAGCATCACCGCGAACGTACCGATCAGCGACAGCGGCACCGCCACGCTGGGAATCAGCGTAGCCGGCAGGTTGCGCAGGAACACCCAGGTCACCAGCACCACCAGCGCGATGGCCAGGACCAGTTCCTTCTGTACGCCGCGCACGGACGCGCGGATCGATTCGGTGCGGTCGCTGAGCACGGTCATCTGCACGCCGGCCGGTAGCGTGGCCTGCAGCTGCGGCAGCAACGCACGCACCTGTCCGACCACGGCGATGACGTTCGCGCCGGGTTGGCGCTGGATGTTCACCAGCACCGCCGGGGTGGTGCCTCTCCATGCCGCCAGCTGGCGGTTCTCGGCGCCGTCGGTGATGGTGGCGACATCGCCCAGCCGCAGCGGTGCGCCGTCGCGCCAGGCCAGCACCAGTGCACGGTATTCGGCAACGCTGCGCATCTGGTCGTTGGCATCGAGCATCACCGCGCGGATCGGGCCATCGAAGCTGCCCTTGGGCAGGTTGACGTTGGCCGCGGCGATCGCGGTGCGGATGTGGTCCATGCCCAGGTTGTTGGCGGCCAGTGCGCCCGGATTGACCTGGATGCGCACGGCGGGGCGCTGGCCACCGGCCAGGCTGACAAGGCCCACCCCCGGCAGCTGTGCCAACCGCTGGGCGATGCGGGTGTCGACCAGATCGTGCACCTGCGGCAGCGACAGGCCTTGCGAAGTCACCGCCAGCGTCAGGATCGGCGTGTCGGCCGGATTGACCTTGCGGTACACCGGCGGCACCGGCAGATCACCGGGCAGGAAGCTGCCGGCCGCGTTGATTGCCGCCTGCACGTCCTGTTCGGCCACACCCAGCGACACCTCCAGGCCGAACTGCAGGGTGATCACCGAGGCACCACCGGAACTGGTGGACGACAGCTGTTTCAGGCCGGGAATCTGCCCGAGCTGGCGCTCCAGCGGCGCGGTGATGGTGCGCGTGGTCAGCTCGGGGCTGGCACCGGGGTACAGCGTGGTGATCTGGATGATCGGGTAGTCGACCTGCGGCAGCGCCGCCACCGGCAGCAGGCGATAGGCCAGTACCCCGGACAGCAGCAGCGCCACCATCAGCAGGGTGGTGGCGACCGGGCGCAGGATAAAGGCGCGCGAGAGGTTCATGCGCCGGCCTTGGTCGATGCCTCCTCGGTGATGATCTCCACCGCGGTGCCGTCTTCCAGCCCGTCGATGCCTTCGATCACCACCTTGTCACCGGCCACCAGACCGGAACGCACCGCAACGCGACCGTCATCGGCCGGGCCGAGCACCACCGTGCGTCGTTGTGCCTTGTTGTTCTTGTCGATGATGTGCACGTAGTTGCCCTGACTGCCGAACTGCACGGCGGCGTCGGGAACCAGCAGCGCGGGGTGCTCACCCAGCTGCAGGCGCACATTGACGAACTGGTTGGGGAACAGCGCCTGATCGGCATTGTCGAACTGTGCGCGCAGCTTCAGCGTGCCGGTGGCGGTATCGATGCGGTTGTCGACGCTGGACAGGGTGCCGCTGGCAAGCTGCCGTCGTTCTTCGCGGTCCCAGCTTTCCACCGCCAGCGCCGGCTGCGCCTGCACCGCATCGAGCAGGGCGGGAAGCTCCGGCTCGGGCACGGTGAACAACACGCTGATCGGCGCCGTCTGCGCCAGCGTGACCAGGCCTTCGGTATCGCTGGCGTGCACCAGATTGCCTACGTCCAATCGACGCAGGCCAACTCGGCCGCTGACCGGGGCGACGATGCGGGTGTACTGCAGTTGCAGTCGCGCTTCGTCCACCGACGCCTGGTCGCTCAGGCGACGCCCCTGCAGCTGCCGCACCTTGCTCTGCTGGTCGCTCAGTTCCTGTGCGGATACGTAGTTCTGTCGCTGCAGTTCGCGGTAGCGCTGCAGCTGGCGCTCGGCATTCTCCAGCTCGGCGAGGTTTTGCTGCTGCGTACCCTGCGCGTGCGCGAGCTTCACTTCGTAGGGGCGGGGATCGATCTGTGCGAGCAGGTCGCCGGCGTTGACCTGCTGACCTTCCTGGAAATGCAGGCGCATCAGTTCGCCGTCCACGCGGCTGCGTACCACCACGCTGTGCAGCGGGGTGACCGTACCGACCGCTTTCATCCGCAGCACCAGCGGTTCGGCGCTGGCGCGGGCGATGCGTACCGGCACCGTCTTGCCGCTGCCGGCTTCGCCACCGCCCGCCTCGGCCTGCGGCCACAGCCACCACGCCAGGCCAGCGACAAGGGCAAGACCGGCAACGACCAGCAGTAGGCGGGCACGATGTGAGCGGGAGTTTTCGGCGACAGACATGGGCATCCTGCGCCCTGCGTGCACGCAGGGTCATGCGGGCCCGTCGGCACCACGAAGGGCCACGGGCAGCGGGGGAGGAGGATTGTCTGGCGGGGCCGCAGGCGCGGCGTGGCTGGATGCCGTCGCGCGTGCGACGGGGCGCCAATGGTAGCGGTTTACGCAGGCCGTCGCCGCGTGACCTTGGTCATGCCACCCCGCCGGTGGTGCCGGCCCGCGCCCCTCAATGCACTTCGTCGTGGTACACGAACTTCGGCATTTCCCAGCGGTAATGGATCGCCAGCAGGCGCACGGCGAACCCGCCACCCAGGCAGCACAGGATCGCCGTGGCATCGGCCACGCCCCAGTGCAGCAACAGCAGATACACCGCACCGGTCAGCAGCGAGATGATGGCGTACAGCTCTTTCTGGAAGATCAACGGCACCTCGTTGCAGAGGATGTCGCGCAGCACGCCGCCGAAGGCGCCGGTTAGCATGCCGGCGATCAGCACGATCGGCAGTGCATGGCCGGCCTCACGCGCGATCGAGCAGCCGATCAGGGTGAAGGCGATCAGGCCCAGGCCATCGAGCACCAGGAAGGTACGGCGGAAGTGATGCATCCAGCGCGCCACCCAGGTGGCGATCAGTGCCGCGCACACGGTGAAGCCCAGGTACTCCGGATGTTTCACCCAGCCCAGCGGATAATGGCCGAGCAGGATGTCGCGCAGTGAGCCGCCACCGAGGGCGGTGACACAGGCGATCATGACCACGCCGAACAGGTCCATGCGGCGGCGGCCGGCAGACAGGGCACCGGTCATGGCTTCGGCGGAAATGGCGATCAGGTAGATGATGGACAGCAGCATGGGACAGGCTCCGGGCGCGGTGGGGCCGGCCATGCGCACATACCGCCACTGCCTGCGCAATGACGGGATGACGATGACCGGTGCCGCTCCCGCTGTCCTTTTGCCTGAGAGTTCAGCGGCGTGAGCCGCGTGCCCCTTCGGCGGATCGTCCCGGGCGTGCCCGGTGACCTCTCTCCAGCTCGGCGAGTCGAATGCATGGTTGGTGGGATTCCAGCCCACCGGCCTGAGCGATCATGGGAGCCTGCGCCTTCGGCGGGCGCCAGCGCGGCGCCTCTCTCCTGCATTCGGTCGCCAGTATATCCGCTGCAGTGCAGCACGGCATAATCCGGCCATGGATTCGCCCTCCCGCCCGTGGTTCCTGTACCTGCTCGAATGCCGAGACGGCAGCTATTACGCCGGCATCAGCACCGACGTGCAGGCCCGTTTTGCTGCCCATCAGGCCGGCAAGGGGGCCCGCTACACCCGGTCGCGGCCACCACTGCGGGTCCTGGCGGTGCGCGAGTACCCGGACCGGGCAGCGGCCTCACGTGCCGAATGGGAGCTCAAGCGGCAGCCGCGCGAACGCAAGCTGGCGTGGCTGATGCAGGAACAGGGCTGAACCACGCGCGACGCATGAAGCGCGGTAGTGCCGGCCGCTGGCCGGCAACCTCATGAACCCTGGTTGCACCCTGCGGTTGCCGGCCAGCGGCCAGCAGTACCCCGGATCAACGTGCCATGATCGCCCAGCCCTCAGCGCTGGAGACCCGGATGTCCGCCGTTGCCCTGTTGTTCGCACTTTCCGCAGCGGCAAGCCCTGCCGCCGACGCCGCCACGATCGCGGCCATTGAAGCGACCTGCCACGACTACGTCGACGGCCAACTGGAAGCCAATCCGCAGCGCGTCGCCCGTTCCCTGCACCCGGACCTGGCCAAGCGCGCGGTACTCGGTGATACGCCCGACGAACGCCTCGGCCTGCGCCGGATGTCGAAGGAAGAGCTGGTCGCGCTGACCAGGCAGGGCGCGTTGAAGACCCCGAAGGATCAATGGGACCGCAGTTGCACGGTGCTGGACGTGACCGGCAACGCCGCATCGGTACGGCTGGAAACGCCGTGGTTCGTCGACTATTTCCACATGGGCCGCTTCGAGCAGCGCTGGGTCATCGTCAACGCGCTGTGGTACCCGAAGCCGAAGGCGGAGTGAGCGATGCGGGCCGCCGGTAAAGCGTGGCTCTCGGTCGTCGTGCTGGCAGCCGGCATCGGGCTGCTGCCTGGCCTTCTGTACCTGCTCGGACTGGCGCTGGTGGAAGGCTGGCCGAAGCCGGCCGACAGCGCGCCCAGCGGTGTGGCAGCATGCAGCAGTGAACTGCGAACGGGATACCAGCCGATGAACCCTTGGCGCTTCGCGGCGCAGTTCTTCGATCCTGGAGCGCTGAAGAAGGCGACTGATATCGAGCGCGAAGCGTTCTGGGTTGCACGCCGCCACCTGATGCGGCAGCCGCAGCACGACATGCTGCGCTGGCACCTGAGCAGCACCGCGTTGACGATCTGGATCACCCGGAATTGGAGTGCCGCACAGATTGCCGATACCGCGAGAAAGGAAGACGTCTGCCAGGTATGGTCACGCCCACGTGGCCCGGGCGGCCCGAGGTAGATCCACGCCAGGCGTGGATGACGTTGACGGAGTCAGAGCCCCTTCCTGCGGAAAGGGATCCGACCGCGCAGCAGCCGGCCAGCGGCCGGCACTACCGTCGGGGCCGCCGGTCTTCGCGGTCATCGCCAAAAATGATCCGCGCGCTGCGTTGGTAGCTCCAGTACGCCACCGCCCAGTTCAACAGCACCACGACGCGGTTGCGGAACCCGATCAGGAAGAACACGTGCGCGGCCAGCCAGAACCACCAGGCCAGCACGCCGGACAGCTGCAGCTTGCCCAGGTGCACGATCGCGGCCATGCGGCCGATAGTGGCCAGGTTGCCGAAGTCGGCGTACTTGAACGGCCCGGGTGCTGCCTTGCCATGTAGGCGCGCGCGAATCACGTCCGCCACGTACTTGCCCATCTGCTTGGCGGCAGGCGCAACGCCCGGTACTGGTTTGCCGTTGGCCTGGTTCAGCGCAGCGAGGTCGCCGGCCACGAACAGTTCCGGATGACCAGGCAGGGTCAGGTCGGGCTGCACCTGCACGCGACCTGCGCGGTCCAGCGGCACGTCCAGCGTGCGCGCCAGCGGTGAGGCGGCCACGCCGGCGGCCCAGACCACGGTGCGCGCGGGCACGAACTGGTCGCCCAGTTTGAAGCCCTGTCCATCGATGTGGCTCACCGGCGTGCCGGTCATCACTTCCACGCCCAGCTTTTCCAACTGCCGGCGTGCTTTCAGCGAAAGCACTTCGGGGAAGGTGGACAACACGCGCGGACCGGCCTCGACCAGCCGCACCTTGGCGCTGGCTGGATCGATGTGGCGGAATTCATTGCGCAGCGTATGCCGGGCGATTTCCGCCAGAGTGCCGGCCAGCTCGACGCCGGTCGGGCCACCACCCACCACCGCAAAGCTCAGCCATGCGGCCTTCTTCGCCGGGTCCGGCTCGGCCTCGGCGCGCTCGAACGCCAGCAGCAGTTTGCGGCGCAGGGCGATGGCATCGTCCAGGGTCTTCAGGCCCGGCGCATCGTCGGCCCATTCGTCGTGGCCGAAGTAGGCATGGGTGGCGCCGGTGGCCAGCAGCAGGCTGTCGTAGTCCAGCGTGCTGCCATCGGCCATGCGCACCTGGCGTGCCTGTTTGTCGATGGCCACCACTTCGCCCAGCCGCACCTCCACGTTGCGCTGGTGGCCGAGGATATGGCGCAGCGGTGCGGCGATATCCGGAGCCGACAGCCCGGCGGTGGCCACCTGGTAAAGCAGCGGCTGGAACAGGTGGTGATTGCGACGGTCGACCAGGGTGATGCGTATGCGTTCGCGGGCCAGCGCACGGGTGGCCCACAGGCCGGCGAAACCGCCGCCGACAACGACCAGGTGGGGGACGCGATCACGACTCATCGACTCACTCCAGGGGGGGCATGGGGGAAGTGCCTGGCATCTTCGCATGGCCGGTCCTTGTCACGTCAGCGTGCATCGGGATCGGCGATACTCGGGTTCAGGCAACTGCCCGTGAGGAGTCCATGAGCGAACCGGAAAAGCGCATCGCCCTGTTGATCGACGCCGACAATGCACCGGCCTCGAAGATCGACGAAGTCCTGGCCGAGGTCGCGCGCTACGGTGTGGCCAACGTCCGCCGTGCCTACGGCAACTGGAAGAGCCCACGACTGAAGGGCTGGGAGGCGGTGCTGCACGAGTACGCGATCCGCCCGATCCAGCAGTTCGCCTACAGCAAGGGCAAGAACGCGTCGGACATGGCGATGGTGATCGACGCGATGGATCTGCTGTACGCGCGCAACCTCGATGGTTTCGCGATCGTGTCCAGCGATGCCGACTTCACTCCGATGGTGATGCGCCTGCTGACCGATGGCGTGAAGGTGTATGGCTTCGGCGAAAAGAAGACGCCGGAACCCTTCGTCAACGCATGTTCGAAGTTCACCTACCTCGAAGCGTTGGGCCAGACCCACGCCAGCGTGCAGGATGTGGAGCAGGCAGCGAACGAACAATCATCGAACGGACAGGCGCCCAGCGAGCAGGCCACCAGCGATGATGCGCGCCCACGCAAGAGCGGGGCGGAAATGCGCAGCGACACGCGTCTGGTGAAGATGCTGCGCGGTGCGGTGTCCTCGGCAGAAGGCGAGGATGGCTGGTCGCACCTGGGTCCGGTCGGCAGCCAGATCGGCAACCAGGCCTCGTTCGATCCGCGCAACTACGGTTACGGGAAGCTCAGCGATCTGCTGGCCGCAATCGGTCTGTTCGAACTGAAGAAGGACGGTAAATCCTCCTACGTGCGCGCGCTGCCGAAGAAGAACCGGTAACGCGCGGCCACGCAGCGTCGCCGGGCATGGCCCGGCGGATGCCCAATGCAGTCATTGCGCTCACACCCAAGCCGATCAGGCGTATCGTTGCCGCTCGCATTGCCAGCAAGGAAATCCGCATGTTGAAGATCTGGGGTCGCCGCAATTCCAGCAACGTCCGCAAGGTGCTGTGGTGTGCCGAGGAAATCGGCCTGCCGTACGAGTCCATCGAGGTGGGCGGTAGTCACGGCGGAACGCAGTCGCCGGAGTACGTGGCGATGAACCCGAACGGGCTGGTGCCGGTGATCGAAGACCACGGCCTGCCGCTGTGGGAATCGAACACCATCGTGCGCTACCTCAGTGCGCGCTATTCGCTGGGCACGCTGTACGCGGAAGACGCGATGGAGCGTGCGCAGGCCGAAAAGTGGATGGACTGGAGCACCTCGCGGATGGCGCCGCTGTACTCCGAACTGATCTGGGGCATCATGCGCACCGCGCCGGCCGACCGCGATGAGGCGCGCATCAATGCGGCGATCGTCCGCGCCGGTGATTTCCTGGCCCTGCCCAACGCGACCTTGGCCACGCAGCCGTGGCTGTCGGGCGAGAAATTCGCCATGGGTGACATCGCCCTGGGCTCGTTGATCTACGCGTGGTTCGAGCTGCCCATCCAGCGCCCGGACCTGCCGCACCTGGCCGAGTGGTATGCACGCCTGCGCGAACGCCCGGCGTACCAGCGCGGCGTGATGTCACCGATGACGTAAGCGAAGGGGCGACGTTCGGGGTCAGAGCCCTTTTCTGCGAAAAGGGATCCGACCCCAAGCTATCCAGGGCTCTACGGTAGTGCCGAGCCATGCTCGGCAGCGCTCTGCCAGATCAATACAGGTCGGTGGGATCCACATCCAGTGACCAGCGCACCTTGCGTGCCTCCGGCAGCGCGTACAGCTGCGGTACCAGCTGTGACAGCACTCCGTGCAGCGGTGGCCGCTGCGCCGCCGACAACAACAACTGCGTGCGCTGATAGCCGGCACGGCGTGGCATCGGCGCCGGCATCGGCCCATAGGCTTCAACCACGTTCTGCTCGCCCAGCAGTTTGCGCGCGGCCAGCAGGAATGCATTGGCATGCTCCAGCTGCTGCGCTTCGGCGCGCATCAGCGCCAGGTGCGCGAACGGTGGGAAACCCGCCGCCTCGCGCTGGTTCAGTTCGGCCTGCGCGAACGGGTGGTAACCACCGTTGACCAGCGTCTCCAGCAGCGGATGCCCCGGATGATGGGTCTGCAGCCACACTTCACCCGGATCGCGCGCGCGACCGGCGCGGCCGGCTACCTGGATCAGCTGCTGCGCCAGTTTTTCGCTGGCGCGGAAATCGGCCGAGAACAGGCCTTCGTCGATGCCCACCACCACCACCAGCGTCAGCTTGGGCAGGTCGTGGCCCTTGGCCAGGATCTGCGTGCCGACCAGGATGCCGGGCTCGTTGCCAAGCTTGGCCAGCTGCTGCTCCAGTGCATCGCGGCGGGCGGTGGTGCCACGGTCGATGCGCACCACCGGGAAATCGGCGAAGGCACTGACCAAGTGTTCTTCCAGTCGCTCGGTGCCGATGCCCTGTGGCTGCAGCGCCAGGCTGCCACAGGCGGGGCAGGCCAGTGGTGCCGGCTGCCGCGCACCGCAGTGGTGGCATTGCAGGCGACGGCCACCGCCATGCACGGTCATCGGTGCATCGCAGCGGTTGCAGGGTGCGGTCCAGCCGCAGTCGTGGCACAGCAGCACCGGCGCATAGCCGCGGCGGTTCTTGAACACCAGCACCTGCTGGCCACGCTGGAGGTGTTCGCCGATGCCGGCCAGCACGTCGGCGGAAAGGCCATCGCGCAGCGGACGCTTGCGGACGTCGAGGATGCGCACGCGCGGCGGTCGGGCATCACCGGCGCGCTGTTTCAGGCGCAGGTGCGCATAGCGGCCGGCATAGGCGTTGTGCAGGGTTTCCAATGACGGCGTGGCGCTGCCCAGCAGCACCGGAATGCCCTGCGCCTTGGCCCGCACCAGAGCGAAATCACGTGCGTGGTAGCGGATGCCGTCCTGCTGCTTGTAGCTGCCGTCGTGCTCTTCATCCACGATCAGCAGGCCGGGTTGCGGCAGCGGGATGAACACCGCCGAACGCGTACCCACGATCACCCGTGCTTCGCCGCGCGAGGCCGCGGCCCAGACCCGCGCGCGCTCGTTGTCGGTCAGCCCCGAGTGCAACGCGTGCACGGCAATGCCGAGACGGCCGCGGAAGCGTGCCAGGGTCTGCGGGGTCAGGCCGATCTCGGGCACCAGCACCAAGGCCTGCCTGCCCTGCGCCAGGCAATGGATGATCGCCTGCAGGTAGACCTCGGTCTTGCCGCTGCCGGTCACCCCGTCCAGCAGGAATGCCTGGAAGCTTTCGGTGGCGGTGATCGCGGCCACGGCCTCGGCCTGCTCCGGATTGAGGGTGGGGCCGGGCAGGGGCTGGGCGTGCTGCGGCGCCACGCTCAGGGCGATGCGCTCGGCCAGGTCGCGCTTGCCCAGGCTGCGTGCGGCCACCCGCCAGTCCTGCATGCGTGCGGACAGGACATCTTCGTCCACCACGGCTTCGGCCAGCAGCTCGGCCAATTGCCGTGGACGGCTGCCGGCGCGCAGCTTCTCGCGCTGGGCATGGCCTTCGGCTGTCAGCTGCCAGCCCCAGTGATGGGTGTCGGGCAGCGGTTCGCCATGCCGCAGCGGGCCGGGCAGGGCGGTGCTCAGTACTTCGCCCAAGGGGGCGTGGGTATAGCGGGCCAGCCACTGCAGGCTCTGCCACAACTCGCCCTGCAACAGCGGTGTCGTGTCACACCAGGCCAGTGCCTGGCGCAGCCCCTGGCTGTCCTCCACCTGCCCATGCCCTGCCACCACGCCGATCAGTTCGCGGTTGCCGAACGGCACCTTCAGCCGGCAGCCGACCGCTACCGACGGGCCTTCGCCCTGCGGTGGCAGGTAGTCGAACAGGCGCGGCAGGGGCACGGGCAGGGCAACCTGCAGGGTCGGGACAGGGCCGGATTCAGGGGCAAGCATCGGGTCAGTGTAACGGCCCATGCGAGGGCGCATGGCAGTGGCAGATGCGACTGGCATGCCCTCCGGCGAATCATAAATGTCACCTAAATATCGGTGTCTATTGGAGATTCAGTCTTATCCACATCTTCTGTGGATAAGTCTGTGCGTTAGCGGCTCATGGCGCCGTATGAGGCCGATGGCGACGGCCTCACGCTTCGGTTGGTCAAAAAATAGCCACACTTTAAAAGTAATAAAAATCAACAACTTAAGTGTGAAACATTGCTGAAACAGGGTGAATTCAGCCATTCACGCAGGAATCGCCCGGTTCCCGCGTGGTGCTGTGCACAACCTGCAGCAGAAAGCGCCTGCAATCGCAAGTCCTGCCGGGCAGCGATGGGCTGCCGCTATCATGCCGGCAGACCTTTGGAGTGACCGATGACGGCTGTGCCCGCCCCTGTTTCCTCGACCGCGGCCGGCGCGCTGTCGGCATTTCTGCGTGGCGTCGAACGCCGTGCCCTGGTCGTGGCCGAACTGCAGTGCGGCGACCCCGCCCGTGCCGAACAGACGCTGGTGGCGGTGATGCGCGCCTTCGCCGCGGTCGCCAGCGACCTGCCGATGGCGCAGTGGCCCAGCCGCTTCTGGACCCTGCTGGGCCAGCGCCAGGCGCTGCGCGAGCCCGCCACCGGTCAGTGGCCGCCTTCGCTGGCCGCGCTGGGCGAGATGGCACCCTTGCCGCGGCTGGCCCTGCTGCTGCGGGTGGGGGGCAGCCTGGACGAAGGCATCGCCACCCGCGTTCTGGATGTCGACGAAGAAGGCTATCAGCGCCTGTTGGCCACGGCCTGCCCACGCGATGCCGATGGCCAGCCCGACGCCGCTGCATGGCGCGCTCTGGCCGAACAGGTGCAGCTGCGTGTCCGCGACCTGCCGGCCAAGCGCCTGCAGCAGCTGCAGCAGCCGTCCGCGCCAGCGGCCAACAACCAGGCACCTGCTTCCAGTTGGCGTGCGCCGCCGCGCGACGAACGCGCATCTACCACTGGCAAGCGTCGTCGCCCCAATGCCAAGCCGCGCTGGCGTGGCCCGGTGATCCTGTTGATCACCGTGGCGGTGCTGCTGCTGGCTGCGTTGGGCTGGCGCCATTGGCAGGGCCGTGCGCTGACTGCCGATGGCCCCCTGCCCGAAGGCGTGGTGGGTGAGGCCGGGCCGGTCACCGTCGAGGCGCTGCCCGCCAGCGATGTCCGCCCTGCTGCGGGTAGCGATGCGCAGGCCAGCGAAGATGCCGCGATGCTGGCCGACCGCGATTACTCGCTGCTGGCCGAGGCCGACATGCATGCCTGGAGTGCCGCCGGTGGCCCGTTGCCGGTGGACGAATCACAACCCAAGCCGACCCACCCGGAACCGGTCGGCGCAGCGCTGGAAACCTCTGCTGCCGATGAATAAGCTCCTCTTCGCCGGCCTGCTGCTGGCCCTGCCGCTGTCGCTGGCGGCCGCTCCGCAATCAGTGAACGTGCCGCTGCCCGCACCGTCGGCAACACCATCGGCCGCGCCCACTGCGGCGGCGGCATTCGCGCAACTCGATCCCGCCCAGCAACGCCAGCGTCGCAGCGACTACGCCGCGTGGCGCGCCCTGCCGGAGGGCGAGCGCGAGCGCATCCGCCAGGCTGCCACCCGCTTCGCCGCGTTGCCGGCCGATCAGCAGCAACGGCTGCGCGCGCAGTTCCAGGCACAGGACCAGGCTTTCCGCGAAGGCTGGCGGCTGGGCCCGCAACTGGGCGCCGAGTTCCCCAAGCTGCACGGCCTGTTCGGCTTCGTACCGCCGCAACAGCGCGATGCCGTGCTTGCCGTGCTGCGCCAGTTGAGTCCGTCGCAGTTGGTGCAGCTGGCCTTGGTCGCCCAGCGCACGCCGCCGCAGGAACGCGACAGCGTACGCAGCGCATTCCTCACCGTCCCCGCCGCCGAACGCGACACCTGGCTCAAGCGCCAGGCCGGGCAGTAAGCAAAAAGGGGACGGAGGGAATCAAGTCATTTCAGGCCCGACTGTGCCGGATACGACTTGATTCCCTCCGTCCCCTTTATGGGGCAGTCATGGGAATGGCCGCCCAGCGCGCGTAAGATGGCCGGCCGCAACCCGGTGCCTGTGCCCTTCGCGCGCAACCGTAGTTCGCGTCAAGCACCTTATGTCTACTGCAACCTCCACGCCGCGCTTCAGCAAGGAAGTCGGCGCCACCGGTCTGCTTGCCCTGCCGCTTGTGCTCGGGCACGTCTCCACCGGTCTGATCTCCTTCGTCGACAATGTGATTGCCGGCCACCATGCGACATCCACCCTGGCCGCGGTGACCATCGGTACTGCGCTGCTGTGGCTGCCGATGCTGATCCCGATCGGCACGCTGATCTCACTCACCGCCTCGGTGTCGCAGCTGCATGGCGCCGGCCGTGAGCGCGAGATCGGCCCGTTGTTCCGGCAGGCGTTGTGGCTGGCGCTGGGCCTGGGCCTGATCATGTTCACCTTCCTCACCGTGGTGCCGCCGCTGCTGCCGGCATTCGGCATCGCCCCGGACATCGTGCCCGGCGCAACGGCCTTCCTGCATGCGGTGCGCTGGGGCGGCCCGGCGCTGACGCTGTACTTCTGCATGCGCTATCTCAGTGAAGGCATGCATTGGACGCTGCCGACCATGCTGCTCGGTTTTGGTGGCCTGCTGGTGCTGGCGCCGATGGGGTACGTGCTGGCCAACGGCAAGCTGGGCTTCCCCGAAATGGGCGCTGAAGGCCTGGGCATCGCCTCGGCGGTGATGATGTGGCTGCAGGCGATCGCCTTCGGTACCTACCTGTGGTTCACCAAGCGCTTTGCCCACCTGCAGCTGTTCTCGCATTTCGAGGGTCCGCGCTGGAAAGCGATCTGGGACCTGCTGCGCACTGGCCTGCCGATCGGCATCACCGTGCTGATGGAAGGTGGCCTGTTCATCGTCACCGCATTGTTGATTGGTCGCCTGGGCGCCAATGAAGCGGCCGCGCACCAGATCGCGATCAACGTGGCGCAGCTGTGCTTCATGATCCCGATGGGCGTGGCCGAGGCGACCACCGTGCGGGTCGGCCATGCGGTTGGCCGTGGTGATGGCTTCGGCGTGCGTCGTGCGGCGTGGGCCGGCTACGCGATCATCATGGGTACGCAGACGCTGTCGGCGGCGGCACTGCTGTTCGGCCACGACGCCATCGTCGGCGTCTACACCAACGACCTGGCCGTGGCCGGTCTGGCTTCCACCCTGCTGCTGTACGCGGCCACCTTCCAGTTCCCCGATGGCATCCAGGTGCTGTCGGCCGGCGCGCTGCGCGGCCTGAAGGACACCCGCGTGCCGATGTTCATCGCCATGTTCGCCTACTGGGGCCTGGGGATGCCGCTGGGTGCCGGGCTCGGCCTGGGCCTGGGCATGGGGCCGCAGGGCATGTGGATTGGCCTGATCGTCGGCCTGACCGCCGCCGCCATCCTGATGGGCTGGCGCCTGAGCCGCAGCAGCAAACGCATTGGCCAGTCCACGCTGGCCTGACATCACGCCGGTCCCGGGCAACCGTGACTGGCGATCCCCTGACTTGTGTCCGATGCTGCCTCACGCGGCACCGGCTATGCTGTTACCACGGCAAGAAGCCATCCGGAGTGCTCCATGAACCAACCCGTGCCGCCGCTGCCCCCGGCGAACCGCAATCCTGTCGCCAGCTTCTTCATCGGGCTGTGGGACGTGATGAATTTCACCCGCCGGTTGATCCTCAACCTGGTGTTCTTCGGCCTGTTGCTGCTGGTGCTGGTGATGTTCATCGTCGCTGCGGGCATGGGCGCAGGTGCCAGCAAGGCGCTGCAGGACCGCACCACCCTGGTGATCGCGCCGGAAGGCCGCCTGGTCGAGCAGTACAGTGCCGATCCGGTCAGCCGCGCGCTGGCCAAGGCCGTCGGTGACAACGGTGCCGAGGAAGTGCAGCTGCGCGATCTGATCCGGGTGATCGAGAGCGCGCGCGACGACAAGAAGATCGAGCGGGTGGTGCTGGAACTGGACAAGCTGCAGCCGTCCGGTTTCGCCTCGCTGCGCGAAGTGTCCGCCGCGCTGCAGGAACTGCGCGCTTCGGGCAAGCAGCTGGTGGCCTTCAGCGAGAGCATGGGGCAGTCGCAGTACCTGCTGGCCGCACAGGCCGACGAGGTCTACCTGGACCCCATGGGTTCGGTGGTGCTGGAAGGCCTGGGTCGCTACCGCCAGTATTTCCGCACCGGCCTGCAGGACAAGCTGGGCGTGGACGTGCACCTGTTCAAGGTGGGCGAGTACAAGTCGGCGGCCGAGCCGTACGTGCTCGACGCGGCGTCGCCGGCGTCCAAGGAAGCCGATCTGTTCTGGATGAACGATGTGTGGCAGCGCTACCTCGGCGATATCGCCAAGGCCCGCCGCCTGGATCCGGCACAGCTGGCGGCCGGCATCGACACCCTGCCTGAAGGCGTCGCTGCCGCCGGCGGCGACCTGGCCAAGTTCGCCCTGCAGCAGAAGCTGGTTACGGCGCTGAAGACCCGCGAGGAATTCGAGGATCTGATGATCGAGCGCGGCGTGGCCGATGAAGACGCCGACGGTGGTTTCCGCAACATCGATTTCGGCACCTACATGGCCCAGCTCGATGCGCGCCGCAACCCGGTTGATTCGCGTCCGCAGGTCGCGGTCATCGTGGCCTCCGGTGAAATCAGCGGCGGTGATCTGCCGGCCGGCCGTATCGGTGGTGAATCGACCTCGGCGCTGCTGCGTGCGGCCCGCGACGATGACGACGTCAAGGCCGTGGTGCTGCGCGTGGATTCGCCGGGTGGCGAAGTCTACGCCTCCGAGCAGATCCGTCGCGAAGTGGTGGCACTGCAGGCTGCCGGCAAGCCGGTGGTGGTGTCCATGGGTGACCTCGCTGCGTCCGGCGGTTACTGGATCAGCATGAACGCCGATCGCATCTATGCCGATCCGTCGACCATCACCGGTTCGATCGGCATCTTCGGCATGATCCCCAACTTCAGCCGTGCGCTGGACAAGTTCGGCGTGCACACCGATGGCGTCGGCACCACCCGTTTCGCCGGTGCCTTCGACGTCACCCGGCCGATGGACCCGGCGGTGGGCCAGGTCATCCAGTCGGTGATCAACAAGGGCTATGCCGATTTCACCGGCCGTGTCGCCGAGGCCCGCAAGAAGCCGGTCGAGGCGATCGACGAAGTGGCCCGTGGGCGCGTCTGGAGCGGTGCGCAGGCCAAGGAGCGCGGTCTGGTCGATGCCTTCGGTGGCCTGAAGGACGCCGTGGCTGACGCTGCTGGCCGGGCCAAGCTGGGCGCGACCGACAAGTACCGCGTGCGTTACATCGAGAAGGCGGCGACGCCGTTCGCGCAGTTCGTCAGCGGCTTCGCTGGCAGCCACGCCGGCGCCTGGATGCTGGCCGATTCCGGCGTGGGCCGGATGATGCTGGCGCGCACGATGCCGGAAATCGATACGCAGCTTCGCTTCGTTGAGAACGCGGCCCGCGAGAAGGGCAACGGTGCACCGGTGAAGTCGCTGGCGTATTGCTTCTGCGGGTTCTGATGGCCCATCCACGCATGGCGTGGATCTACTGGGAATGTCCACGCATGGCGTGGAACTACTGAACGCACAACGCCCGGCCTTGGCCGGGCGTTGTTGTATGCGGGCATCTACTGCGCGTCGGCCTCTGCCTTGCGCTCGCGTTCGGCCGCCTCGTCCAGGGTCTTCTGCACGCCTTTGGCGCGGTCCAGTGGTTGATTGACTGCCTTGGCCAATGCCTGCGGTTCCGGTGGTCGTTCCGGATTCGGCGGTGCGGGACGCTGGCACCCGGCCAGCAGTGCGGCCGACAGCAGAACGGGAATCAGGACGCGCATGGCAGCTCTCCACGAGGGACGTGCAGTCAGTGTCGCATCCCGGGCGGCGGACGGTCGTGAGCGCGTATCCTTGCCGCATCGAAACACAGTGGGCGCGGCCCCGGAGGACATATGACCCAGCAACGGTGGCGCCTGGATGGGCAGACGGCCCTGATCACCGGTGCCAGCGCCGGTATCGGCCTGGCGATCGCGCATGAACTGGCCGGTCTCGGCGCCGATCTGATGATCGTCGGCCGCGACCTGGACATGCTGGAGAGTGCCCGCGACGAACTGCTGGATGTGTATCCGCAGCACCAGGTGCACGCCTTGGCCGCCGATGTGTCCGACGACGAAGATCGCCGGCAGATCCTGGACTGGGTCGAGGACCACGCCGACGGCCTGCACATCCTGGTCAACAATGCCGGTGGCAACATCACCAAGCCCGCCACGGAGTATTCCGAAGACGAGTGGCGCGGCATTTTCGAGACCAATCTGTTCTCGGCGTTCGAGCTGTCGCGCTATGCGCATCCGTTGCTCGCGCGCCACGCTTCATCGGCCATCGTCAACGTCGGCAGCGTGTCCGGCCTGACCCATGTGCGCAGCGGCGTGGTCTATGGCATGACCAAGGCGGCGATGCACCAGATGACCCGCAACCTCGCGGTGGAGTGGGCCGAGGACGGCATCCGGGTCAATGCAGTAGCGCCGTGGTACATCCGGACCCGTCGCACGTCCGGCCCGCTGTCCGATACCGACTACTACGAGGAAGTGATCGGACGCACACCGATGCGGCGCATCGGTGAGCCGGAGGAAGTGGCCTCGGCCGTGGGCTTCCTGTGCCTGCCGGCATCGAGCTATGTCACCGGCGAATGCATCGCGGTGGATGGCGGCTTCCTGCGATACGGGTTCTGACGGGACCACCCGCTGCGAATCGGCATCCACGGCGGGCGTGGATGCTCTACTTCGGCACGGGGCAGTCGCTGGCTTCCAGCACGGCCTGCAGGCGTTCGCGTTCGCCGCGCGCTGCCGGTTGGTTTTCGGGCGCAGCAAAGCGCTCGCGACCGCGTGCATCGCGGAAGCGCTGCTGCCAGCTGCCGCAGCGCTGCGCTTCGGCCACTTCAGTGCAGCGGTCCCTGACCACCTCGCAACTGGCGGCGTTCACTGGTGTCGCTCCGCCCAGGCCCTGCACGTTCAACAGTTCGCAGCGGCCTGGTGCAGCCTCGTACTCATGCAGGTAGGAACCGCCCTGCGTGTCGATGCACTGGAAGATCGTCGGCAGCGGAGGCTTCGGTGGCACGCTGCCATCCACCGCCGTGGCGTCGGTCGACCGTGGCAGCATCGCGCTGTCGAGGATGGCGTCGCCGCCTTCGTGCTCGACCATGCGTGCTTCCATGATCGTTCGGCCCTCACGTGGCTGCGTCGCGGCAGGCTCGGCGGCTGCGTCCACGGAGGGCACCGCTGCAGGCGGCGGAAGGGGGCGGTCCTGCACCGGTGCAGCTGGTGCTGCGGCGGCTGGCGCAGGGACGCGCTGGATCTGCTGGCGGGTGCCGGCGGGGCAGGGGGTGCGTTGCAACGTAGGAACATCGCTGCTGCCCATGCAGCGGTAGATCACCATGTCGTCGGCCAACGCGTTGCCGGGCAACAGGCCCATGGCCAGCCAGATCAGTCTTTTCATGCGATCAGCCTACAGCGGTGGCACATGCCCTGGTAGTTGCCAACCTTGGTTGGCACCGCTGTTTGCCAGTGCCCACCAAGGTGGGCATCTACCAAAGAGGAGGTACCGTCCCCAGCGTGGGGCTCAGCCGCCGCAGTCCTGCGCCAGCCGCGCGTCGATGCCACGCTGCTCCTTGCTGATCGCGGTGCGCTCGCTCTGCAGCGCGCTGTTGTAGCGCCGGTCCAGTTCCCAGCGACGATCACGCAGGCGTGCGCACACTTCCTGCGGGGGCAGGGCGTGGCAGGTATCGCGCACCAGGATGTTGCCGGCAGGCACGTTGACACCGACGCCCACTGACGGCGGGCGATACACCGGTGGTCCCCCACCGATGGAGGCATCGATGGTGGTGCCACTGCTGGCCGGGCGTGGCCCTGGATGCGGTCCGGGTCGCCCGCCACCAAGATGACCATGCGGATACCAGACCGTGGTCCACAGCGGTACCCAGCGCGGATTTCCTTCGTTGTTGTCGCTGGTGTAGCGGTCGCCGTCTTCACTCACGCATTCGTACATCGGCTGTGGCGGCTGGATGTAGACATGGCGCACCTCGCGCTCGCGCATCGGTGGCGTCTGCACCGGTGCGGGCGGTGCGGCCTCGGTGCTGACCACCCGTGGCGGCGGGTCGCGCGGCCGTTGCAGGTCGCGCACTTCCTGGCGGCCGGCCATGCAAGGCTTGTCCTGCAGGGCGACGGCACCATTGCTGCCGACGCAGCGGTAGACCCGCACGTCGTCAGCGGCAAGTGCCGGCAACGGCAGCAGCAGGGCCAGGCACAGGGCAGGGCGGAGCAGGGTCATGGGCGCAGCGTGCGCGATCGGCGACGCCGACGCAATCAGCCTGTCAGGAGCGCAGTACGTTGCCACTGAGCGCGTCGCGGATCGGCGTGGGTTGGGCCAGGCCACCGGTCTGCCCATCGAGGATGCCGTCGAGCAGGCGCAGCAGGCGCGGGTCAAGCTCTTCGCGGCTGCGCGCGGGGGGCTCGCCGGCAAGGTTGGCGCTGGTGGAGACCAGAGGGCCTCCCCAGGCCTGGCACAGCGCTGCGACCAGCGGGTGGGCGCTGATGCGTACCGCGATGCCGCTATGTTCGCCGGTGATCCAGCCGGGGGCGCGGGTGCCGGCGGGCAGGATCCAGGTGTTGGCGCCAGGCCAGCTGGCAAGCACCGCACGCTGGCGTGCATCGGGCAGGGCCTGCAGGCGCACCCAGCCCTGCAGTTGCGACAGTTCCGCAGCCACCAGGATCATGCCTTTCTCGATCGGGCGCTGCTTCAGCCGCAGCAGCAGGTGTACCGCTGCCTCATGCGAAGGGTCGCAACCCAGGCCCCAGACTGCTTCGGTCGGGTAGGCGATCACCCCGCCACTGCGGAGCGTGGCGACTGCGGTGTCCAGCGTGAGTTCTTTCATGGCGGCGACCGGGCCCGGCGTGGGCCTTCATTATCCCCCCGCTGCGTGCACAACGGGTGGAGCGGTGGATGCGGACCGTTGGTCCGCACACCTTGGCACCTCATCCACGCATGGCGTAGATCTACTTTGCAGCCTTCTTGACGGCCTTCTTTGCCGGTGCCTTCTTGGCCACGGCCTTCTTCGCAGCCGCCTTCTTTGCCGGTGCCTTCTTGGCAGCGGCCTTCTTCGGCGCGGCTTCCTTCTTCACTGCCGCCTTCTTTGCCGGTGCCTTCTTGGCGGCAGCCTTCTTGGCGCCGAAGCCCTTGCGCACCGGCTTGCCGGTCTCTTCCATCAACTGCTGCACTTCGGCCAGGGTCAGCGATGCCGGTTCACGATCCTTGGGGATCTTGCCGTTCATCTTTCCGTCGCTGATGTACGGGCCGAAGCGACCGTTCAGCACCTGGATGTCGCTGCCGTCGAACTCCTTGATGATCCGGTTGCGCGCGATTTCTTCCTTCTCTTCGATCAGGAACACGGCGCGGGCCAGGTCGATGGTGTACGGGTCGTCTTCCTTCTTCAGCGAGGCGTAGGTGCTGCCGCGCTTGGCGAACGGGCCGAAGCGGCCGATGCCGACGCTGACGTCCTCGCCCTTGTCCTCACCCAGCGCGCGCGGCATCAGGAACAGTTCCAGCGCGTCTTCCAGGGAAATGGTGTGCATTGACTGGCCCGGCCGCAGCGAGGCGAACTTGGGCTTGTCCTCGGCATCCTCGGCGGTGCTGCCGATGGCCGCGTACGGCCCGAACCGGCCCAGGCGCACGCTGACCGGCTTGCCGGTCTTCGGGTCGGTACCCAGTTCGCGCGCACCACTGGCCTCGGCACGGTCGACCGATTCCTTCTTGTCTTCGACCAGTTCCTTGAACGGTCCCCAGAAGCGCGACATCAGCGGAATCCACTCTTCCTCGCCACGCGAGACGGCATCGAGCTCGTCCTCCAGCTTGGCGGTGAAGTCGTAGTCGACGTACTGGGTGAAGTGGCTGGACAGGAACTTGGACACCGCACGGCCGACATCGGACGGGCGGAAGCTGCGGCCTTCCATTTCCACGTACTTGCGGAACAGCAGGGTCTGGATGATCGAGGCGTAGGTCGAAGGACGACCGATGCCGTACTCTTCCAGCGCCTTCACCAGCGCCGCTTCGGTGAAGCGCGGCGGCGGCTGGGTGAAGTGCTGGTCGGCCACGATGCGCTCCAGCGGCACCCGGTCGCCCGGCTTCATCGCCGGCAGCTTGCGGCCTTCATCGTCATCCTCGGCGCTCTTGCTGTCCTTGCCTTCTTCGTACACGGCCAGGAAGCCGGGCACCACCACCGTGGTGCCGCTGGCGCGGAACACATGTTCGCTGCCGGCCGACAGATCCACGCTGACGGTGTTGAGCGTGGCCGGGATCATCTGGCAGGCCACTGCACGCTTCCAGATCAGCTCGTACAGCTTGCGCTCGTCGTCGGTCAGGAACCGCGCGACCTGGGCCGGGGTACGCAATGCCGAGGTCGGACGCACGGCTTCGTGCGCTTCCTGGGCGTTCTTGGACTTGGTCTGGTAGGTGTTGGGCTGGTCGGGCAGCGAGGCGATGCCGTAATCACGGGCGATCACGTCGCGGATTTCGGCCAGCGCATCCTGCGACAGGTTCACCGAGTCGGTACGCATGTACGAGATCAGGCCGACCGTGCCTTCGTCGCCGCCGATGTCCACGCCTTCGTACAGCTTCTGCGCAACCTGCATGGTCTTGCGCGTGGTGAAGCCGAGCTTGCGCGAGGCTTCCTGCTGCAGCGTGGAGGTGGTGAACGGCGGCGCGGGGCGGCGCTTGCGCTCCTTGCTGGCCACGTCGGTGACATGCAGGGCGCCCTGTGCAGCCTGCTGGATGCGCAGGCGGGCGGCCTCGGCGGTGTCGCCGTCGGTGACGGTGAACTGCTCGAATTTCTGCCCGTCCAGCTTGATCAGCTTGGCGTTGAAGTGCTGCGAGGGATGCGCGCACTCGGCGGCGATCGACCAGTACTCGCGGGCGATGAAGGCTTCGATCTCTTCTTCGCGCTCGACGATCATGCGCAGCGCCGGGCTCTGCACGCGGCCTGCTGACAGGCCACGCTGGACCTTGCGCCACAGCACCGGCGACAGGTTGAAGCCGACCAGGTAGTCCAGCGCGCGGCGCGCCTGCTGGGCATCGACCAGGTCGCTGGCGATCTCGCGCGGCTGGCTGATGGCTTCCTTGATCGCGCGTGGCGTGATCTCGGTGAAGACCACGCGCTGCATCGGCTTGTCCTTGACCAGCCCGCGCTCTTTCAGGATCTCGGCGATATGCCAGCTGATCGCTTCACCCTCGCGATCCGGATCGGTCGCCAGCAGGATGTCGTCGGCGCCCTTTGCGGCCTTGGCGATCGCATCGACATGCTTTTCGTTCTTCTCGATCACGTCGTAATGCATGGCGAACCCGTTGTCCGGGTCAACCGCGCCTTCCTTCGGGATCAGGTCACGCACGTGCCCATACGAGGCCAGGACCGTGTAGTCCTTGCCGAGGTATTTGTTGATCGTCTTGGCTTTGGCCGGCGATTCAACGATGAGCAGGTGCTTGGGCATGGCAGCAGGGTCTGTGGGTAAGCCGCGGGGAAGGGCCGCTAGGGTGGAGCAAACGGCCGCATTAGTGAAGCGGCCACGGGCAAATCAATAAACTGAACGCCCGGGACTGTGCCGGGCGTTCAGGTTTCACCTTATTAGAGGAATCACGCCCGGCCTGCCGTTGTCAAGCAGGGAGGCGTGAGGATGGCCGTCCGCGACGGCGCATTGGCCCTCGATCCGCGATCACGACGCCATGTTGGCGATGACGCCGACGGCGAAGATGATCGCGGCGAAACCGGCCAGCATCAGCAGGCCGCCCAGCACCAGGATCACGATGGTCACCGTGCCCATCTCGCGGCGCTGCAGCTGCGGCTGGTCGGTATAGGCCCAGCGGTCGACCACTACGGTGTCGCAGATGAGGTCATGCAGGCCCTGCTTGCGCTCGGTGAAGGCGGCCATCAGGTAGCCGATGCAGAGGGTCAGGCCACTGAGGATGGTGGCGAAGTAGCGGCCGATGCTGCGGCCCAGGGTCAGGCGATCGCCGTTGCCGCGCACGACCTTGATGCCGATGGCCATCTTGCCGAGGGTGGCGCCGCCACGGGAGGCATGGAACCAGCCGTAGTAGGCGGCGGCGATGAACAGGCCAGCCAGGCCACTGATCAGCTGGGTAACCACTTCCACCGCTGTTTCGCCGCTGCCGGTCGCCCCCATGCCGGCGCCGAGCACGAAGCCCAGCACGCCACCGACCACGCCGCTGGGAATCAGCAGGACGAAATAGTCGATCAGGTAGGCGGCAAAGCGCTTCCAGAAACCCGCGTAGACCACTTCGCCACCCTGCACCGGCTGCGAATAGTCACCACCACCTGCGCCGGGCGCAGTGTACGGCGAGCTGCTGAGGGCGCCGGTGCCCGGCAGTGGCGCGGTGCCGTTGTCGATCGCGGCGTAGTCGTTGCGCAGGTCGAAGCCACCGGTGGCGGTGGAGGTGCTGGCATCGGCCAGGGTCTGCAGGCCCAGTTCGTCCACCATCTGCCGCAGCGGTGCCCACTGTCCCATGCCTTCGCGCCAGACCAGGGTGTCCAGGGTCAACTGGCCGCGCTGGAAACGCTGGCGGATCTCGGTGATCTCCAACGGGCCTTGGCGTTGCTGTCCTTCGGCGTAGTACCACTCAGTCATTGCATGTCCCCTGTTGGGTCGTCCTTGGTGGGTTTGCCCGATGCGCGGCTCAGCCGTGGCATTGCGTGGGCAGATACTTGTCGTCGCTTTCGCCGCTGCATTCCCAGCGCCCGCTGTCACGGTCGTACTCGAGCCACAGCAGGTCGCCGTCCTGGCTCTTGCCCGGAACCGCCAGCGTTGCTTCGATGCCGCAGTGACCATTGTTGAAGCGGCCGATATGCACGGCCGACAGGCCCTGGCCTGCGAATTCGTCCGCGGCCGGGAAGCCAGCGTCGTTGGCGCCCGGGCAACGGCCCTGGTCATCGGCGAAATGCTGGACCTTGTCCTTCAGCGGCTGCAGCGCCGTGATCGCGCCGGCGACCTTGGCCTTGATGATGTAGTCGTTGTAGGCCGGCAGGGCGATGGCCGCCAGGATGGCCAGGATCGGCACCACCACCAGCAGGGCAACGCCACCGATGATGGCGGTCAACGCGCAGCCGGACAGGCCCTTCTTCGCGGCCGGTGCAGCGTCCATCGGCGTGGTCGCGTAGGGCGACGCAGGTGGCAGGGTTGGCGGCAGAGGAGCGGCAGGAGGTGGCGGCGGCACAGCGACAGTGGCGGCTGCATCTACAGCGGGCACGATCAGGCCCAGTTCGTCGACCACGTTGCGCAACGGCTGCCATTGCGGCAAGCCGTCGCGCCAGACCAGGGTGTCCAGGGTGATCTGGTTGCTACGGAACAGCTCGATCAACTGTTCCGAGGGCAACGGGCCTTGCTGGCGGTTGCCTTCGGCATGGAACCACTCACTCACGGGGGACGCTCCTGAATGCGCACGGCCCCCAAGTGTACGGTCAGTGCAGGGGTTCTGGCTCGTCCACGAACATCTGCGTTTCCATCCAGGCGTAGGCCGCCTCGGCGCCGGGCTGGTTGAACAGCACCATCAGCACCACCCATTTCAGGTCGTCCAGGTCCAGTTCGTCCTGGTCCAGGGCCATTGCCCGGTCCAGCACCAGCTCGCGCTGGCCGGCATCGAGGATGCCGTGCTGTTCCAGGTACAGCAGGAAACCACGGCATTCCACATCAAGCTTGTCCAGCTCCGGGCCGTGATAGATGCGCACCGGGCCATCGACCCGGGCCTGGGCCGCGCTTGGGCGCTGCGCTGCCAGGGCATCGAGCCATTCGAATGCCTTGTTGATCTCAGTGGGGCTGAAACCGGCCTGGATCAGGCCATTCTGCAGTGAGTCGCGGTCACGGATCAGGTCCGCATCTTCGCTGAAATAGTGTTCAAACAGGTACAACAGTACATCCAGGATGCTCTCTTTCATTGCCCCTCGGCCTGCGTCGCGCGACGCTGTGGAGGTGAAGAAACTAGGGACGTCGACAGTAGCGGCCGTGTACGCACACCACGATCCCCGCAAGTTCCATGGCCAGCAGCATGGAGGACACCTCCGACGCCGTCAATCCACAGTGCGTGATCAGTGAATCCATACTGATTGGGTCGTGCCCCAGCGCCTGCCACAAGCGCTGGTAGTCAGCGTCGTTCGCCCAGCAAGCCGGCAGGTCCGCCGGCGCTGCCTGTTCAGTGGGGGTGGCAAGCCGGGTTTGCAAGCCCGGAAGCTGGTGACGCAATGCCGGGGCCAGCAGTTCCAGCACTTCCTCGGGACGTTCGACCAGGGCAACCCCTTCACGGATGAGCCGGTGGCAGCCGGCGGCGCGTGGATTGAGCACCGAACCGGGTATCGCGCAGACCTCGCGGCCGGCTTCGGCTGCCAGCCGGGCGGTGATCAGGGCGCCCGAACGTTGCGCGGCCTCGACCACCACCGTGGCCAGGGTCAACCCGGCCACCAGCCGGTTGCGCGCGGGGAAGTGGCCCGGCCGTGCGGGCGTGCCTGGCAGGTACTCGCTGAGCACTGCGCCTTCGGTAGCGATTGTTGCCTGCAGGCGGGTATGGCTGGTGGGATAGGCGCGGTCCGGGCCGGTGCCGATCACCGCGAGGGTGCAGCCGCCTGCGTCCAGCGCCGCCTGGTGGGCGGCCGCATCGATGCCCGCCGCCAATCCACTGGTCACCGCCAGCCCGGCCTCGACGAAACAGGTGGCAAACCGGGCGGCGAGGGCGCGACCGGCAGGAGTGGGTGAACGACTGCCGACCAGGGCCACCGCGGGGCGCCAGGCGATGGCTGGATCCCCGGCAACGAACAGGGCCAAGGGCGGGTTGGGTGCATCAAGAAGGAGGGGCGGGAAGGCCGGATCGTTGCAGGCCAGCAGATGATGATCTGGCTGCTGCAGCCAGCGCTGCGCAAGTGCGAGGGCGCGGGTATCGGGACGCTGCAGCGCAGCGCATTGTTCCGGCGTGCAACCGTGGGCTCGCCAGCCTGCAACGCCCAGCGCCAGCGCTGCATCCGCATTGCCGGCGGTCTGCAACAGGGCGCGCCTGGGTGCCAGGCCTCCCCCCGCGATCAACAGGCGCAGCAGCGCCTCATGTACATGTTCAGTCATCCCCCGACTATCGGCTTCACGCAATAAAGGCGCCCTAGGGCGCCTTCGCGTATCGCTGTCAGGGTATCCCGGAGGTTGCCGGCCGATGCGGCCGGCACTCCCTGCCGAGGCCGGGCGGGGCCCGGCGCTGGCTCATTTCGCGTCCGGATGCAGCGCGCTGTAGCCCACACGCACCGGCTTCACACCTTGCATCACCAACGCATAGCTGACGTTGTCGAAGGTGCGGAAGACCATGGCATGCGCGGCGTACTCATCCGGCAGGCTGACCCGGCCGGCGCCAGTGCTGACCGAATCGTCCATGCGCGAGGACCCCGGGAACTTCATCCGGTGCGCCACGTGGCTGCCATGGCGCCACAGCGAGAACACGGTGCCGTTGTCCACGCCCTGGGCGCGGCCAGCCGAAATCGCGATCACATCGCGCGGGCCGCCGGTGCTGAACATGTCGGTGACTGCCAGTACGCGCACATCCACGCCTTCCACGCCGGCTGCGGGCACATGCGGGAAGAACTGCAGGTCGTACGGCGTGGCCTCGACCGGCACCAGACGGTCGCCGGCACGCACTTCACGGCCGCCACTGGCGTTGTCCAGGACCAGGGTCGACGCTTCGGTCTTGCCGCCAGCCACCTTGGTGATGGTGCCGGTGCCGACCTGTGCCAGCTCGTAACCCAGTACGCCACGGCGGTGGTTGGGCGCGCTGAAGGCCTTCCAGAGGTTGCCGCTGCCCGGGGTGACATCGCCATTGGCGGTCAGGTCCTCGGTGGGCTTGGGCTGGGCGTAGCGCACGGTCGGGCGGACCACGGCCCAGCGCTGCCCGGTCTGGGCGTCGGCCAGGCGCACATAGGCGGTCTGCCCACCGGTGGCGCGCAGGCGGTTGTCTTCCAGCGCGACCACGTACGGCAGCTGCTCGATGCTGTCGACCACGCTGAGCTGTTTCAGGAACGGTTCCACCTGTGCCAGCGGCACGCCGGTGACCGGGGCTTCCTGGCGCGGACCGGGCTGGGCCGTTACACGGTCCAGGTAGGCCAGGCTGAGGACGTCACCGGGATAGATCAGGTGTGGATTGGCGACCTGCGGATTGGCCTGCCAGATCTCCGGCCACAGCCATGGTTTCTGCAGGAAACGTCCTGCGATATCCCACAGGGTGTCCCCTTTGCGGACCACATAGGTGTCCGGGTGCCCGCCATTCACTTCCACGGCGGTAGCATAGGCAGCCACGGTCAGCATCGCCGCGGCGACGACCGTACGAAAACGAAGCAACATAGGTGTGAAGCCCTGATTCCCCAACAGGTTCGCGCACTATAGTCCAGAAACCGGGGCGCAAGGCAAGCGTTGGAGCTAGAATCTGCGACGTATGCCGGCGTAACCCGGCCCCAACCCCGGAAACTGCCATGGCTTTACTCCCCATCCTTGAGTTCCCCGATCCGCGCCTGCGTACCAAGGCTGCGTTGATCGATGCCGCCGAAGTGACCACGCCGGCGTTCCAGGAGCTGCTCGACAACATGTTCGAGACCATGTACGACGCGCCGGGCATCGGTCTGGCTGCCAGCCAGGTGGACGTGCACCAGCGCTTCATGGTCATCGACGTAAGCGAAGAAAAGAACGAGCCGCGCGTCTTCATCAACCCGGAAATCGTCGCCAAGGACGGGGGCCAGGTGTACCAGGAAGGCTGCCTGTCGGTGCCTGGCATCTTCGCTGACGTGACCCGTGCCGACACCATCACCGTCAAGTTCCTGGACCGCCAGGGGCAGCCGCAGGAGTTGAGCACCGATGGCCTGCTGGCGGTCTGCGTGCAGCACGAGATGGACCATCTGGACGGCAAGCTGTTCATCGATTACCTGTCGCCGCTGAAGCGCGAGATGGTCCGCAAGAAGCTGGCCAAGCAGCGCAAGCACGTGGCGTGATCGCTGCTCCGGGCCGCCCTTCGGGGTGGCCCGCGCCTGCGCGTGACGCGCGGGCTGCATGGCGCCGGCCGACGGCGCCGTTTTTTTTCCTGCACGATTTCATCCTGCAAGTGGGGTTGCCATGAGGATTGTCTTTGCCGGTACGCCGGAATTCGCGGTGTCGTCGCTGCGCGCGGCCGCGCGTCATCACGAGGTGGTGGCTGTCTATACCCAGCCCGATCGCCCTGCCGGTCGCGGCCGTGGTCTGGCGCCTTCGCCGGTCAAGCTGGAAGCGGTCGCCCGTGGCATCCCCGTGTACCAGCCGGAAACGCTGAAGGACGAAGCGGCCCAGCAGCAGCTGCGTGACCTGCAGCCGGACCTGATGGTGGTGGTGGCCTATGGCCTGATCCTGCCCAAAGCGGTGCTGACCATTCCGACCCACGGTTGCTGGAACGTGCATGGTTCGCTGCTGCCGCGCTGGCGTGGCGCCGCTCCGATCCAGCGTGCCATCCAGGCCGGTGACGACAAGACCGGCATCTGTCTGATGCAGATGGAAGCTGGCCTGGATACGGGCCCGGTGCTGCTGCACCAGGAACTACCCATCGCCGCCACCGATACCGGTGGCCAGCTGCACGACAAGCTGGCCGAGCTCGGCGCACAGGTGCTGTCCGACGGACTGGGCCTGCTGCGCGCCGGCATCAAGCCGATCGCGCGGCCGCAGCCGGAGCAGGGTGTGACTTACGCGCACAAGCTGGACAAGGCCGAGGCAAAACTGGACTGGGCGCAGGACGCCGAAGCGCTGGCGCGCACGGTGCGTGCGTTCAATCCCTGGCCGATTGCCGAGGCACTGCTGGCCGGTGAGCGCGTGCGCATCCACGGCGCGGTGGCGCTGGATGTGGCCCATGGCCAAGCGCCGGGCACGGTGCTGGCCGCTGGCCGCGAGGGCATCGATATCGCCTGCGGGCAGGGCGCGCTGCGCCTGCGTGTACTGCAGCGGGAGGGCGGCAAGGCGATTACCGCCGCCGACTACCTCAATGCCCGCCGTGACCTGCGCGTGGGGGTCTGACGGGTGAGCAAGGCAAACGATTTCTCCATCGCCAAGGCGGCGCCGGGCGCGGCCACCCGCATGCTGGCGGCGCGCGTGCTGGCCCAGGTGTTCACCCGCGGTCGTTCGCTCAAGGCCGAGCTGGCCTGGGCGCTGCCCAAGCTGGCCGACACCCGCGACCGCGCACTGCTTGAAGCGTTGTGCTTTGCGGTGCTGCGCCGTCGCAGCACCTATGACGCTGCCCTGCAGGCGTGGATGCAGAAGCCGCTGTCCGCACGCGATGCCGACCTGCGCACGCTGCTGATGGTGGGCTTCGCCCAGCTGGATGTGCTGGAACTGCCCGCCCATGCGGCGCTGTCGGCGACGGTCGATGCTGCGCGCGCACTTGGCCGTGAACGCCAGGCGGGTCTGGTCAATGCGATCCTGCGCCGCGCCCAGCGCGAGGGCTTCCCCGAACAACCGGCACGCGACGCATTTCCGGTCTGGCTGGCCGAGGCCATCGAGCGCGACTGGCCGACACAGGCCGAGGCGATCTTCGCTGCCAGCCTGCAGCCGGCGCCGCTTTGGCTGCGTGCCAACCGCCAGCAGGGCGGGCGCGAGAAGATGATGGCGGCCTTGGCCGAGGCGGGCATTGCCGCCGAAGCCAGCCCACTGAGCGCCGATGCGCTGCGGCTGGCCGTGCCGGTTCCGGTGAACCAGCTGCCCGGTTTCGGCGAAGGCCTGCTGTCGGTGCAGGATCTGTCGGCGCAGTGTGCTGCTGACGCGCTGGCGCCGCCGACTGGCAGCCGCGTGCTCGACGCATGTGCCGCCCCGGGCGGCAAGTCGGCGCACCTGCTCGAGCGTGACCCCAGCCTGCAATTGCTGGCGCTGGATATCGATGCGCGTCGTCTGGCGCGCGCCAAGGATACGTTCGCCCGTACCGGTGTGGGCGAAGGCGCGCAGGTGCAGGTGGCCGATGCCAGCGATCCGGGGGCATGGTGGGACGGCGTTCCGTTCGACGCGATCCTGCTGGACGCACCGTGCTCGGCCACCGGCGTCATCCGCCGGCAGCCGGACGTGATGTTCCATCGGCGGGCGGAGGACATTGACGCGCTGGTCGGCATCCAGGCCCGGTTGCTGGAAGCCTGCTGGTCGATGCTGCGCCCAGGTGGCGTGCTGCTTTATGCCACCTGCTCGATCCTGCGCGCGGAGAACGTCGATCAGGTGAAGGGCTTCCTGAAATGGCACGCGGATGCGGAAGCGGTCGCGCTGGGTGACGCATTTGGTCTGGACTGTGACGGTATCGCGCGCCAGCGTCTGCCCGGTGAAAACGATGCTGACGGATTTTTCTACGCGCGTCTGCTAAAAAAGGGCTGACCCAACCGCAGTCCGAGCCCCCATGCTGAAAACCCGTGCATCACGCCAGACGTGGCTGTTCGTTGTGATGGCCCTGTTGGTGTTGGGTGCCGGCCTGGGACTACGCGATCCTTGGCCCTCGGACGAACCGCGCTTCGCCCTGGTCGCCAAGCAGATGGTGGACAGCGGCGACTGGCTGTTCCCGCACCGTGGGCTGGAGCTGTACTCGGACAAGCCGCCGATGCTGATGTGGTGGCAGGCCACGCTGTACAGCGTGGTCGGCAACTGGCGGGTGGCGTTCCTGCTGCCCTCGCTGATCGCTGCACTCGGCACGCTGTGGTGCGTGGTCGATCTGGGCCGGCGTCTGTGGACGCGCCAGGTCGGGCTGTATGCGGGCTGGGCGCTGCTGTTCGCCCTGCAGTTCACCTTCCAGTCGAAGAAGGCGCAGATCGACCCGCTGGTGGTGTTGTTCATCACCCTGGCCAATTACGGTCTGCTGCGCCACCTGCTGCTGGGGCCCGCCTGGCGCTGGTGGTGGTTGGGCTGGTTCTTTGCCGGCATCGGGGTGATCACCAAGGGCGTGGGCGTGATCGCGCTGCTGATGATCGTGCCAGCGGTGATCGGTTCGGCGCTGCACTGGCCGCGGGTGCGGCTGCATGCACGCGACCTGCGCTTCTGGTTGGCGCCGTTGGCGTTCGTGCTGGCCGTCGCGCTGTGGCTGGTGCCGATGGTGATGACCGCGTTGGCGACCCGCTCCGGCGAGTACCTGGCGTACATGAACGACATCCTGTTCCGGCAGACCGCCAAGCGCTATGCGCAATCTTGGGACCACCACCAGCCCTGGTGGTACTTCCTGGGCACCATGCCGTCGATGTGGATTCCCGCCTTCCTGGCGGTGCCGTGGGCGATCCCCGCCTGGCGGCGCCGGCTGCAGCGTCGGGACGCGCGCTATCTGTTGCTGCTGGGCTGGTGGGCGCTGATCGTGCTGTTCTTCTCGATCCCCAATGGCAAGCGCGACGTCTACATCCTGCCGGCGCTGCCGATGTTCTGCCTGGCGCTGGCGCCGTTGCTGCCGGGGCTGCTGCGCCGGCGCGATGTGCAATGGCTGCTGGGCGCGTTCACCCTGCTGCTGTCGCTGGGGACGTTGGCCGCCGGATTGTCTGCCCTGCTGGGCAAGCCCGGCTTCGAAGTGCGGCTGATGCAGACGCGGGGCATCGGCAATGGCGAGATGAACGCCCTGGCCTGGGCGGCCATGGCAATGGGCGGCTGGGGTGTGGCCAGCCTGCTGTTGTTCGGGCGTGATCGCCGTCAGCTGGCGCTGGTTTCGACCCTCACTGCCGTGTGGGTGCTGTACAGCCTGATCGGCTATCCGCTGCTGAATGATTCAAGTTCCGCCCGCGGCCTGATGCGGCACACCGGCCAGCGTATCGGCGCCGATGCGGAGCTGGGGCTGGTGGCCTGGAAAGAGCAGAATCTGCTGATGGCAGACCGCCCGGCAGCCACCTTCGGTTTCAACGAGCCCTGGGATGCACAGCTGGCTGCGGCGGTGGAATGGCAACAGCTGGCGCCCCGGCGCCGCTGGTTGCTGGTCCACCAAGACGCGCTGCTGCCCTGCATCGACCGCGACCGTGCCGAGCTGGCCGGGATCGCCAACCGCCGCCGTTGGTGGCTGGTACCGGCCACTGCGGTGCAGGGCCGGTGCGTGGCCAGCGCGGAGGAGCGCGAACGTGAACGGCGATTGCAGCGTGAGGAATAACCACCCTGGCCCGCGCTTGTCCAGACTGCCCAAGCGGCAGCAAAGGCAGTAAAACGTCAGCGTGGGATCGGCCGTATCGGCGATCCCGTTCATTCCGCCGGATTGCAGCGAACTTTTTCGACGTGGCAGCTTCAAAGCACAACCTGGAATCCACGATCGGCGATCCGCTGGGCGTCCCCGCAGGGAGGCGTCCGCGTGCGGCGCACTGGCTGGCGCAGATCGGCCTGTTCTGCATGCCGGCGCTGGTGCTGACGATTCCGATCAATCTGTTGCCCTACGCGCTGCTGCTGCTGGTCAGCACGGCGATGGTGCCCGGCCTGCTGTGGCAGGCCCGGCGTATGGACATGCAGCCGATCAAGGTCCTCAGCTGGCTGATGCTGGCGGTGGTGGTGATGGCCCTCGTGTCGGTCGTGCTGTTCGAACAGGGCCTGCGCGATGTCGACAATCGATCCCGCTTCCTGGTCATCCCGTGGATCGCACTGTGGGTGTGTGCGCTGCGCCCGGACATGCGCTGGCTGTGGCGCGGTGCATTGGCCGGGCTGGTGGGCACCTTCGTGCTTTCGGCGCTGCAGGTGGCCCAGGGCGCGCCACGCGCCGAACTGTTCACCAACGCGATCGTGCTCGCCGACATCGTGATGATGCTGATGGTGTTGCTGGTGTTCTGCCGGCCGTCGCGGCGCTGGTCGCTGGTAATCGTCGGCATGGCCGCCGGGTGCGGAACCATCATCCTGACCGGAAGCCGGGGCGTGTTCGCGGCTCTGCTGGCGCTGCTGGTGGTGCTGGCACTGAGCCTGCGCTGGCGCACCGGCGTGGCGCGTCTTTCAGTGCTTGCCGGCATGCTGGCCATCGGCGCGACCCTGCTGCTGTCGGTGCCCGAACTGCGCCACCAGGTGCGGTTGTCCGAACTGCACAGCGATGTGCAGCGCATGGAGCAGGGTGACAGTGACTCTTCGGCCGGGGCGCGCGTCGAGCGCCTGCAGGTGGCGTGGGAGACCTTCCTCGATCATCCGTTGACCGGGGTAGGCATCGGCCACTTCGACACGGCCATGAAGCGGGTGCCGGTCTGCCGCGAGAACCCGCAGGAAATCCGCTGCCACCTGCGCCATGCGCACAACGATCTGGCCGAGTGGGGAGCTACCCAGGGCCTGCCGGGCGTGTTGCTGCTTCTGGCCGTGTATGGCGTGCCCCTCTGGGTATTCGTACGCCTGCACCGGCGCAGCGGGCACATCACCTTCCGTGGCCCCGCCGCCGCCGGCGTGATGGTGGTGGTGTCCTACATCCTGTGCGGGTTGACCCAGTCGATGTTCGCGCACCAGATGACCGCAAGCTTCTACGTCACCATCGTCGGCCTGCTGACCGGCCTGTCGATCGTGGAAGGTGCCCGGCACCGGGCAAAGATCGCGCCGTAGCGTCCAGCCCTGGCCGACTTCCCGTTCAGGGGTTGGGAGGGTCGGACACGGCCTGACCGTTGCCCAGCATCCACAGCATGATGGTCTTCTGCCGCACATAGTTGGCGCGCACATAGGCATACACCAGGCCATGCCAGCCATCGCGGAAGCCGCCACGGAACAGGAAGCCGCGCCAGAACCGCCAGGCTGGCGCCAGTACCAGCTTGCCGAGGGTGGCCCGCTTGCCGCGCGCGAACTCGTGCTCGGCCATCATCCGTGCGTACTTCTCGGTCTTGGCCAGCTGCTGCTGCAGCGAGCGGTAGGGGAAGTGGATGAGGTCCCCGCGCAGGGTGCCGACGGTGCCATCGACGCTGGCCGCCTCATGGATCTCGCGCTTGCCGCGCCAGCCGCCCTGGCGGCGGTCGAACAGGCGCAGCACCCGGTCCGGATAGGCATTGCCGTGGCGCAGGAACCTGCCGAAGTACTCCGACAGGCGCGCGAAGCGGTAACCCGCATGACCTGCAAAGCCGCCGTCGCGGGCCTGCTCGATGGCCGTGCGCAGTTCCGGGCTGATGCGCTCGTCGGCGTCCAGGCACAGTACCCACTCGTGGGTGGCCTGCTCGACGCAGAACGCCTTCTGGCTGCGAAAGCCATCGAACGGACGCTGCAGCACGCGGGCGCCGGCAGCCTCGGCGATGGCCACCGTGGCGTCGGTGGACAGGGAGTCCACCACCACGATCTCATCGCAGAAGGCCAGCGAGGCCAGGCAGTCGCCGATGCGCCCGGCCTCGTTGAACGCGATAATGCAGGCCGAGATGCGAGGCCGTTCGATGGGAGCGGTCGTGGAGGACATGATGGCCGGGTACCTGTTGTTTGCGACGGAGCGCTATGCGCTGCCTATTCTCGCCCCGTTGGTGCAGGCCTTGCACGCTTCCGGCCAGGAAGTGGCGGCCTGGTTCGAAGATGGTGCGGCTGGCAGCCAGCTGCCCGGCGTGCCCAACATCGGCCTGAAGCAGGCCCTGGCGATGCGGCCGCGGGCGGTGTTCAGCGCGGCCAACTGGGTGCCGACCTTCCTGTCGGGGGCCAAGGTGCAGCTGTTCCATGGCTTCAACGTGGAAAAACGCGACAGTGCGCGTGGCCACTTCCGGGTGCGCGGCATGTTCGACCTGTACTGCACGCAGGGCCCTGCCACCACCGCGCCGTTCCGCGAGATCGCGGCAGTGCAGGGCCATTTCGCCGTGGCGGAAACCGGCTGGCCGAAGCTGGACCCGCTGTTCCGCGACGACGGCGGCGACAGTGCCGCACTGCGCAGTGCAGCCGGTGGACGCCCGGTGATCCTGTTCGGTTCAACCTTCACCGAGCGCTTGAGCGCCGCTCCGCACCTGCATGCGCAGATCGCGGCCGACATCGCCGCCGGGCAGCACTACTGGCTGCTGACCCTGCATCCGAAGTGCCCGCCGGAACTGTTCGAACGCTACCGCGCGCTGGCCGGCGCCAATGCGCGGTTCATCGAACCGGAGCAGGTGATGGCTGCCCAGCGCGCCGCCGACGTGCTGGTATCGGACACCTCATCGATCGTTTCGGAGTTCATCGTCCAGCACAAGCCGGTGGTGACCTTCCGCAACCGCGTGCCGAAGCCGCACATGATCGATTTCGACGATCCGCAGCAGTTGCCGGCAATGCTGGCGCGCGCGCTGCATCCCGATGCTGCGTTGCAGGCGGAGATCGTGCGCTACGCCGATGCCATCCACCCCTACCGCGATGGCCTGTCCAGCGAGCGGGTGATCGCCGCCACCGAGGATTTCCTGTCCGGCGAGATGGGCACGCTGCGTCGCAAGCCGTTTGGCAGTTGGGTCCGGGACCTGCAGATCCGCAAGGACCTGGGCTACTGGGGGCCGTCGCAGCGTTGATGTGTGTAGTGCCGGCCGCTGGCCGGCAACCGCAGCGCCAGTGCCACATCGCCATGCGCACCGGCGGTGTCCAGCTGCAGGCTGGCCGTACCCAGCAGCTTGTCCAGCGGCGAACGCTGCAGGCGCAGGCCCTGCACCTTGTCCAGCTCGGCCCAGCGCCACCAGCGCTTCCACCAGCCACCGCGCACCGCCACGAACTGGCCATCCAGGTGCCAGCCCATCCGTGCCATCTGCCGGTGCGCGATCAACAGGCTGACCGGCAGCCAGGCCAGCAGTGCCAAGGCCGGCAGGCCCCAGCGCCAGTACAGCGCGGCGGTCAGCAACGGCACCGTCAGCAGGGTGGACAACGACAATCGCCACCAACCGCGTTGCGGTATCGGCTGCCACTGCTGTGGTGGCCATTGCAGCTGTGGCAGCAGATGGCGCACCAGGTCGTCGCAGGTGCCCGCGCCAGCCAGAGGAGCAAGTTCGCGCAGCGCGCGGTCGTCGTCGCGCGCGGGGCCACCGGCGGCGCTGTCGATACGCAGCTGGCGCAACCCGAACCAGCGCTGCAGGGTGCTCTCGCCCAGCGTCCATGCCTGGATGCGGCGGCGCGCGACGCTGCTGCGGGTGCGGCTGAGCAGGCCGGTGGAGACGGTCAGGCGCCGCTCGCGCTCACTGAGGGTGAAGCCGTGATAGCGCAGCAGCGTCAACACCACCGACAGCACCCGCAACAACAGCCAGCCCAGCAGCAACGCGGCCGCCAACAGCACCAGCCCACCGGTCACCCCGGCATGCAGATGGCTGGCGTAGCCGAAGGCCTCGCGCCCGCCGCGCTGGATGGCATCGTCCATCGTCTGGCGCGGTACGGTCTGGAACAGGACGCCGAAGGCGGCGATCGCCAGCGCCCAGCCACGGTTGGACAGCAAGCCCATGCGCAGCACATCCCAGCTCGACAGGCGCAGCAGTACCTGCTCGTCGTCGGATGGCACGACACCGGCAGCCGGCGCGTCGCCCGGCGTTGGCTGGGGCGCCTGTCCACGCTGGCGCACCAGTTGTTCCAGGGCCAACGCCTGGTCCAGCCGCAGCACGCGCATCTCCGCTTCCGGACGCACCCCGCCGGCCGATTCCAGGCGCAGTTCGGCAACCCCGAACAACCGGTGCAACGGGTTCTGCCGCACTTCCACGTTGTGGATGCGGGCGAAGGGAATCTCGCGCCGGTTGCGCGCCAGCAGGCCGCTGCGCACGGTGATCGCATCGTTGCCGATGCGATAGCGGTAGCTGAGGTACTGCAGCACCGACACCAGCACCAGCGCGGCGATGGCGGTCAACGGGATCAACTGTGCCCACATCGGATCGCGGTCGCCGCGTTGGCCGAACACCAGCAACGCGACCAGTGGCAGGAAATAGTGGCGCAGCTGCATAAGCAGTACGAACAGCCACGACCACGGGTGCAGTCGATGCTCTTCGCCACCGCTGGGCAGCGACGGCGGCAGGGGCGGTGGCAGGCTCACAGGGCGTCGGCGTCCTGGTCGAGCTGATGGGCCAGGGTGTCACGCAGGCGCTCGGCATCGGCTTCGTCCAGGCCGCTGACGGTGACCGCACTCAGGCGGGTGCCGGCGGTGTGCACGATCAGCGTGGCCAGGCCTGCACGCCGCTCCAGAGGCCCGCGACGCAGGTCCAGGTGCTGCACGCGCGAAATGGGGATGCGGGTCTCCAGCTGCCACATCAGGTCGCGGCGCAGGCCCAGACCCTGCGCGTCCAGCCGCCAGCGGGTGCGGGTCATGCGGCGATGACCGATCCAGCCACCGAAGGTGAGGCCGACCAGCAGGCCCAGCATCGCCGCCCACAGACCACCCGGAAGATCGAAGAACCACCAGAGGGCGACCAGCGGTGCGCCGGGGATGAACAGACCGCCGAAGGCGCCCTCCAGTGCCGCCAACCGGGCAGCGCGCCGCGGCAGGGGGTGCCAGTGGTCGAGGGGCATTTCGGTGGCAGCAACAGGCAAAGGAAGTTCGGTCACGCGGGCGTCCGTCGGGCAGCAGGGCGGGCAGGCGCGGTGATGGCCGCACCGCGCAGACGTTAGCAGGTCGCCCGCGTTACTGGGCGGCCTGGATCAGCGCGTCGACATCCAGCAGATGGCCGGCGCGGTCGGCCTTGGTGCGCAGGTAGTGCTCGTTCTCGGCGGTGATCTCGCCGGTGACCGGAATGCAGTCCAGCACTTCGATGCCGGCATTGCGCAGGCGCTGTGCCTTGGTCGGGTTGTTGCTGAGCAGGGCAACACGGGATACACCCAGCCCGCGCAGCATCGCCACCGCGCTGCCATAGCGGCGCTCGTCGGCGCCGAAGCCCAGCTGCGCATCGGCGTCGATGGTATCCAGGCCGTCATGCTGGTAACCGTAGGCGCGCATCTTCGCGGCGATGCCGGTACCGCGGCCTTCCTGGTCCAGGTACAACAGCACGCCGCCGCCCAGTTCTTTCAGTTTGCGCAGGCCGCGCCGCAGCTGGTCGCCGCAGTCGCACTTGAGTGAACCGAACAGGTCGCCGGTGAGGCAGGACGAATGCACGCGCACCGGCACCACTGCGGACAGGTCCGGTTCGCCGACGATGATCGCAACCTGGTCGCGCTGGGCGACGCCACCGCGGAACACCGCGAAGGTGGTCATGCCGACGTCGCGCAGCGGCACCGGAGAACGCGCCACCAGTTCGTAATCATGTGCGGCGTGCGCAGCGCCTTCGGCCAGATCGCACAGGGCAACCTCGGCCGCGCCATCGAACGTGGCGTCGTCTGCGTCCAAGCGTACGGCCACCATCGCCGGCAACAGCAGGCCCAGCCGGGCCAGTTCCACCGCGCCGGCATCGAACGCATCGCCTGCGCTCCAGGCTGCGGGCATCGGTCCGGGTTCGCGCAGGTAGCCCAACGAGGGCAGGGCATCGAACGCAACGCCAGCCAGTGGCAGGCGCGCGCCCTCGGGCGCCTCCACGCCGAGCACGCGGGCGCGGGTGGCGGTCAGATACAGGTAATGGCGCTCGCGCGCGGCGCTGGCGAAGGCGGCAAAGCTGCTGGCAGTGGCGCTGTCCAGCGCGATCACCGCCAGGCGCTGGCCCTGGCCATCGTGGAGCAGGACCGGGCGACCGGCGCGCAGTTCGGCGACCGCGCGCTCGCAGCGGATCGCTGCCGGATCACCGAACAGGGAGGAAGCAGACATGGCAGGACCGGGGGAGGCGGACATCGGTGTCTCTATGGGGGCGCCAGCGTCGTATTCAACGTGCTGCGGCGGTGTGTCGCAGGCCGGGTGGAGCGGCTTTCAGTGCGGATGCTCGTCGGTCGCGTACGGGTCTTCTTCGCCGCTGCCCGGTGGCCGCAGCGTATAGCGCTTGTAGGTCCACTGGTACTGCGCCGGGTCGCGGCGGGCGATGCGTTCGATGCCCGCGTTGAGCGCGGTGGCCGCCACGTGCGGGTCCGGATCGGCCACGGCCGGGTCGGTCGGCTCGATGTGCAGGGCAAATTCCATGTCCGGGCCGATGCGCTCGCACCAGCCATACAGCACGGTCGCGCCGGTGCGCTCGGCCAGGCGGTTGACCAGGGTCATGGTCAGTGCCTGCACGCCGAAGAACGGCACGAACACCCCGTCGCCGGCCTTGGGCTGCTGGTCGGGCAGGATGCCGGTGGCACCGCCGTCCTTGAGCACCTTGAACAGCTGGCGCACGGCCGGGCCTTCGGCACGCACCTGCTGCACGTTGTCGCCGCCGCGCACGATCTGCAGGAAGGCATCGCTGGCCTCGTCCTCCGGCGGCTTGTAGACGATGGCGATCTGGCCGCGCGAAGCCAGCCACTGGTTCAGCAGCTCCCAGTTGCCGTAGTGCGGGGCCGCCACGATCACGCCCTTGCCGCTGGCCAGGGCCGCGTCGTACAGGGCCTGGCCGTGGCGCTCCTTCAGGTGCAGGCGCAGGTTGTCTTCGGGCGTCCGGCTCCACAGGCGCAGGGTCTCGATGGCCTGCAGGGCAGTGGAGCGCAGCAGTTCACGCTGCAGGCGGTCGCGCGCCGGCGCGTCCAGCTCGGGGTAGGCCAGTTCCAGGTTGCGGCGGGTGACGCGGCTCTCGCGGGCATCAAGGCGCACCCACGTCCAGGCCAGGGCGCGCGCGAACCCGCGCAGCAGTGGCCAGGGCAGGCGGGCGAACAGGGTGGTGGCGCGGTAGACCAGCCGGGCTTTGCGGTGTGGATTCATCGGCCCCAGTTTAGCCAAGGGCGCTGCTATCGTGGCCGGCCCTTGCCTGGAAGCCCGCCGATGCTCGTCCTGATTCAACGTGTCAGCCAGGCTGCCGTGCATGTGGAAGGTGAAGCGGTAGGGCAGATCGGCCCCGGCCTGCTGGCCCTGGTCGGCATGGAGCCGGGCGATACCGAGGCCCAGCTGCAACGGATGGCCGAACGCGTGCTCGGCTACCGTGTGTTTGCAGATGAGGCCGGCAAAATGAACCGCTCGCTGCGTGATACCGGCGGCGGCCTGCTGCTGGTCAGCCAGTTCACCCTGGCCGCGGATACCCGTTCCGGCATGCGGCCGAGCTTCACCAGCGCGGCACCGCCGCAGGAGGCTGAACGCGGGTTCAATCGATTTGTCGACATCTGTCGTGAAAATCACGCGCCGGGGGTGGAAACGGGCCGCTTCGGTGCCCATATGGTCGTCAGCCTGGTCAACGACGGTCCCGTGACCTTCCTCCTCAGGCCCTAGCCCACCGGGACCACCGCCCGGCAGGCCGGGCCCCGGGCTGGTATAATGCTACGTTCCCTATTTCCCCCTAGCCGGTGGCGCGAGCACTACATGGCCAACGAACGTCCTGCCCAATCCGAAATCAAGCAACTGATCAGCAAGGGCCTGGAACAGGGCTACCTGACCTATGCCGAAGTCAATGACCATCTGCCGGACGACATGGTCGACCCGGAACAGATCGAAGACATCATCGGCATGATCAACGGCATGGGCATTGATGTCCATGAAGTTGCTCCGGATGTGGAAACCCTGCTTCTCAACGACGGCAACACGGGCAACCGTGAGGTCGACGACACCGCAGCCGAAGAAGCTGCCGCCGCGCTGAGCGCGCTCGACACCGAAGGTGGCCGTACCACCGACCCGGTGCGCATGTACATGCGCGAAATGGGTACCGTCGAGCTGCTGACCCGCGAAGGCGAAATCGCCATTGCCAAGCGCATCGAAGAAGGCCTGTCCCAGGTCCAGGCCGCACTCGGCCAGTTCCCGGTGTCGGTCGAGTCGCTGCTGACCGATTACGAAGCGCACAAGGAAGGCCGCAAGCGCCTTGCCGAAGTGATCGTCGGCTTCAATGACCTGTCCGAGGAAGTGCCGGCCCCGGCTGCTGCCGTGGCCGATGACGCGGACGACGCCGATGCCGACGCCGACGAGGAAGAGGACGATGTCGACGGCGGCGATGAAGAAGCCGCGCCGACCGGTCCGGATCCGGAGGAAGTCGCCGCGCGTATGCAGGCGCTGGGCGATGCCCTCAACGCCTTCAAGAAGGCCGTTGCCAAGGGCGACAAGAAGAACCTGCTGAAGCTCCGCGAGGAGATGTCGGCGGTGTTCGTCACCCTGAAGCTGCCGCTGCCGCTGACCGACGTGCTGACCAAGCAGCTGCGCGACACCATGGGCAGCGTCAAGGCCCACGAGCGCCGCGTGCTGAACCTGGCCACCGTCACTGCCCGCATGCCGCGCAAGGACTTCATCCGTTCCTGGGAAGGCAACCAGACCAACCTGGAGTGGGTGGAAGACGCACTGAAGCGCAAGCAGAAGTGGTCTTCGGCGCTGCGTGAAGTGAAGGACCAGATCGTGTCCGAGCAGCAGGCCACCATCGACATCGAGAAGGTCACCCTGCTGGACCTGGACGAGCTGAAGGAACTCAGCCGTGCCATGGCCTACGGCGAAGCCAAGGCGCGCAAGGCCAAGAAGGAAATGGTCGAGGCCAACCTGCGCCTGGTGATCTCCATCGCCAAGAAGTACACCAACCGCGGCCTGCAGTTCCTCGACCTGATCCAGGAAGGCAACATCGGCCTGATGAAGGCCGTGGACAAGTTCGAGTACCGCCGCGGCTACAAGTTCTCCACGTATGCGACCTGGTGGATCCGCCAGGCCATCACCCGTTCGATCGCCGACCAGGCGCGCACCATCCGTATTCCGGTGCACATGATCGAAACGATCAACAAGTTGAACCGCATTTCCCGCCAGATGCTCCAGCAGTACGGCCGTGAGGCTACGCCGGAGGAGCTGGCCAAGGAAATGGACATGCCGGAAGACAAGATCCGCAAGGTGATGAAGATCGCCAAGGAGCCGATCTCGATGGAAACCCCGATCGGCGACGACGAGGATTCCCATCTGGGCGACTTCATCGAGGACACCAACGTGGAGTCCCCGATCGAGAACACCACCAACATCAACCTGTCTGAAACCGTGCGCGACGTGCTGGCCGGCCTCACCCCGAGGGAAGCCAAGGTGCTGCGCATGCGCTTCGGCATCGACATGAACACCGACCACACCCTTGAGGAAGTCGGCAAGCAGTTCGACGTGACCCGCGAGCGCATCCGCCAGATCGAAGCGAAGGCCCTGCGCAAGCTGCGTCACCCGAGCCGTTCGGAGCAGCTGCGCAGCTTCCTGGATATCGATTGATTTCCAGGTAGTGCCGAGCCATGCTCGGCAACTGCTTCTGTCGAGAGAAACCCCGCTTCGGCGGGGTTTTTCTTTGGGGTGGGGGCCGGATGGCGAGGGTGCCTTCTGTAGAGCCGAGCCCATGCTCGGCTGCTCTCCCGCGATGACGCTTTGGCCAATTCTCCGTCGTCTCCAACCGCCAAAACTCGCGCCTTTTGACGCAACCGGCTTGAGCATTGTTGAGCAATAGCGCGCGACTCCGTGCGACGGGCAGAAGCTGGTCAGCTCAATCCTCAATTGCCCCAGTGCGTCGAGCCTTTTGAGTCGCCATGGCTCCCGCATGCCCTGTCGCATACAACAATTGAAGCCACTACCTTCTCTTCCACACAGTCCCCGCAGGTGCTCAACACACCGTCGTAGGAGGGCTGTCTGCCTGACAGCAGGCAATCGAGGGTCAAGCCGCATCACTCGCCACCCAAGCGAGCCGAAAGGTTTCTGGCCGGGTGGCGCGCAGCCATGCAAGACCCCGTAAGGGGAAAAACTGCGGGCGGCCCTACGACCGTGTTGAAGCACCCGGCCGCCTCTCTCAACAGGAGGCGTAGAAGGTTCGACGAATCGTAGGAGATCCAAGATGAGACAGAAAGCGATAGCCGTCAGGAGCGCTGGCGACCGGGTCCGTGCAGATACGTGTGACTTCCCGCCCCTCCTGGATTGGAATGAAGTGATGCAGGACGAACGGGAGGATCGGCTGGGGTTTGCTAGGCGCGCGACGTTCGCGCTGCTGACGCAGTCTGGCGCAGGATTGATCGAAGGCTTCGGTAACGCCAATCAGAAGGGGCTGGAGGGGGCCATGAGGGCAGTGGCGCTGTTCCAGGCGCATCTGCAGGAGATGGGGCGGTTGGCCGGGATGGCGGAGCGACGGTTGCAGCGTGTTGCTGAGGTACTCGCTACTGCCGACTGAGTAGCCGACTCCGGCCGTGCTCCACTACACTGTGACGCTGCGCAGGGCCTATAGCTCAACGGTTAGAGCAGGGGACTCATAATCCCTTGGTTCCAGGTTCGAATCCTGGTGGGCCCACCAACGAATCAGGCACTTAGGCGTCGGCCCAGGTGCCTTTTTTGTGCCGGTGAAAAAATAGCCGAAAGAATTTCAGCGCTTCTCTTGATGCTTCATGGCCACCAGCTATTGCTCGACAGCTAGCTACATCATCACCTTGAGTAGCAGATCGCTGGATCCACAAATATGCGCATATGCCGCAGTAGTCGGTTGCGAGTCCTCAGCAGACTGACGAGGAGGTCAAGCCGGCATTCGCAGGGATGACGAACAACCCGATTCTGTACGAAGCGCCGCCCAGGCTGCGCATGCTTGTGGCTGAACGTAGGGAGTGGCTATGTCGTTGTCTCTATCTCCCGCAGCCGTGAAGGGCATCGCTGCAGTGACGCTCCGAGCCAATGCGGGGCAACGTGTCTACCTGGGGGGCCTGGACATCACCGAGATGGCCGCCAGCTTCCTCCTGCGACATGTCGAGGAGGTGGGCTTGGATGTTGCGGACAAGGCCTTTCGTAGGCATGGGCTCACATTGGTAACAACTGAAAACAATAGGTGACAGCTATGGCATTCAAGCCAGGACAATCGGACAACCCGAGTGGCCGGCCCAAAGTGGATTTTGAGGTTCGAAGGCTGGCGCGAGAGTACGGCCAGGAGGCCATTGAGAAGCTGGTAGCCATCATGCGAGCCGACAATCCTGCTCTGGCTAAGGCGTCCAGTGAGGCGCTGCTAGATCGTGGCTACGGCAAGCCGGTCCAGTCCGTCGGGGTGGATCCTGATTCGGTGCCCGTCCAGGCCATCACTGTGCAACTTGTGGCTATGACGCCAGACTCCGAGCCGGAGGGCGGCCATGGTTGATGATCAAACGCCAATCTCTACCGTAGAAAGAGATAGATCCCAAGAGGCTTGGGATGGTATGACCTACGTGGTGTTTGCCGCTGAGCGGCAGTGCCTGCCGGAGGACTTTGAGGGCAGGGCGGAGGTGGCCAAGAACGCTATCGGCGAACCCTGGAAGGCCTACGACCTGCACGACGGGCGCTGCCCTGCCTGGACGGGCGGACACTGCCAGTGTGGCTTGGTTAGCTGTTTCAGCAACGGCCGGTGGGTGGCTGAGGTGGACATGTTCCACTCGGTCATAGATCAGCACTCGCTGAACTAGACCTACTTCCGGGTCTCCTTGCAGACGTACATGTCCCACTCCTTTTCGTATCGGCAGCCGACGCCACACTCATAGCTGCCGAAGTCCTCGGATTGATGCTGGAAGGCCAATTGCCGCAGAGCGCCAATAGAGGCGGCTTGGCACTGCTCGAAGGACTCGTAGTGGCCGTAGATCGCCTTGGAGGCATCTTCAGCGGCCAAGGACGTCCCGGGCGGGTAGACGAAGGCCGTCCAAGTCTCTGGCTGTTTAGCGCAGGAACCTAGCAGGGGGAGGACGGCTAAGGCGACGAATGGCACTCTAAGCATGGCCGGATCCTTGGCGTTCAGAGGGGAGCCTAGCAGCATCCGCCATGCGAACGCATTGCGAACGCATCGCCCAAGCATGACGAACGCAATGCTCTATACGGTCCGTAGCCTTTGTCGCCGTGTCCGCCATGGTGATGCGGGATTGCTCCATGGAGGGGTGGGTCTACGCCTGGGACTGGTTGGCGTCTTGAGGATCCAACCGTTGGGTGGACTATGTCGATATGCTTCAATCGTCTCAGGGTAGGCAATTTTGCGAATTAGCGCAGGGTACCTAGTCGGAGGGCGCTATTAGTGCTGAATGCCCGATATGGGAGCGAATTCCTGATTGGCGGACTGTAGTTTGCCGGTTAGGATCATCCCCCAACAGGGGATCCTCGCGCGGCCCTTATGGCGTGACGACTGGATCGAAGGACAGATCACAAGACGGAGAGTGCAGAATGGATGCACGAAGGATCAGGGCGTGATTCCGGCGCTGGACGACATTGGCTTGCTGCCACCCGGAGTGTGGGAATGCACTTTGGCTGAGGCAGAAGAGGTTTTCGCTACTACGCCACATCGGCGCGAGTTGTGGAAAGGCTTCCTCCAGTTCTTGGCAGATGAAGTTGAGCCGCATACGCCCGTTCCGATCTGGATCGACGGTAGCTTCACGCGGCGTAAAGACCACCCATCGGACATTGACGTTGTGGTTGATTTTTCCGACCTTCCGGAGGCAGTCGCTATGCCAATGGCGGTTTCTCTATACCTGCGTAATTCGAAGTTGAAGGCCGCCTACAAGGTAGATGCGTACCCGCGACATCCCGAGATTGCTAACGACTTCGCAGCATTCTTCCAGTACGCAGGGTCGAAAGCAGCTGCAGAATTCCAAATCGACAGCAAGCACCCAAAAGGCATTTTGAGGGTCCAACTATGAGTGAGCGCACCCTTACACAAGCGTTTCTGCGCGCCCACTTGGAAAACATGGCGTCTATGGCGCAAGCGTCGGTCAAGTACGGGATTGAAGCAACGCCCGCGCAATTGGTTGACGGAATCGAAGGCGCGCTACTGGATCTTGTGCGGACCAGCCTGCCCTTGGATCACTTGCTTGAGACTTCCGACCTGGTGTTTCACGCCGAGGGACCAGGTGTGCGGACGAACGCGCCCGCGCTATCCGCGTTTAACTGGCTGTCGCGCGCAACAGAGGCGGCTCTCCGAAAACTGTCTGGCGAAATGTTTGATCTCTCAGATCGCAATGCGAAACAGTTAGGCAGAGCTCTTGATCTGCGCCTAACCGGTATGGCGCCCGGGAGCCTCTATCTCGGGATTGCACTTGAGTCTCCTCCCCCAGATATGATTCCGGCAAGCGATGAGCCAATGTTTGTAAAGCTTCGTTCGACCTTTCGTGGGCTACCGGAAGCTACCACGGCAATTGGCGATGAAAGCATGAAGCCCGAAATTGGGGAGATGATTCCAGATGCTGCAGAGCGTGACGCGGTTCTTGCTGCTTTGCTTCGCCTTTCGCCAACGGGTAGGCAAGGCATCCACACTCTGGATGTCACTTCGCCCGGCGCGGCTAAGGGGACACTTTCGCAGCGCGAGCGCGTCGTATTGCGAGAGGCAATCAATCATCCGCTGCTCGTAAATAGGAAGGCCGGGGCCTTCGTTGGAGAGGTCCGTGAGGCCGATCTAGACAAAAATAGAATGCACCTACGAGGTGTTTCTGGTGTCGGTAGCTTGCGGTGCGTACTGCCCGCAATGGACAAAGCCCTATTCGGTGAGACGGTGAGAGTAAGTGGTGAGTACGAATCAGATAGAGCTGGAAGGCCGCGCCTGATGTTGGTAAATCGCGTGGAGATTGTGCGAACTTTGAATCGCCAAGATGAAATCCCGACTTAGCGTAAGCACCTGTACTCGCCAACGCACCATTTGAACTACCAGGAGTCATCTATGAAGGAGCTGGAACGTCTCAAGGCTTTGGCTGGATGCCTAAGCGATAGCCACGCCCGCAAGCTTTTGGGTACAGGTCTCGGCCCAAAAGAGCCGGTTGACCGCAGCCACCTTGCTGCGCTGCTGGTTACCAATCCGAGTTTGTCAAGTTTGGTCGTTGACTGGGCGGATGCTAATGGGCTGGTTGTAGAAGATTTCGAGTTTAGTCGGTGGGAAGCCGCGCCTGATTTTACAAATGAAATTGTTTCAGAGGCTGGTTCCGTTGTGGCAAATGTGGATCTTTATGAGTTCATTTCCAAAGGCGGAACTTTGGATGATTACTACGGTGGGCAAGAGTCAGAGGCTGATAAAGCGCACAAGCACGGATGAGATGGCATTCCGTGATGGTTTTTGAGGGCGCCGGAACGATCCTTGGCGGCTGACGAGTGGGCCGCAGGAGAGCTCCGTCCCTGGTCGTTGACTACGCCTGTGATCTCAAATGCGTTGCAGCGCAGCGTGTTCGAGTCCTAATTTGTAGTGGGCGATAGGGGTAACGTCGTGAGCTAGGCTGAAAGCCACCACCTCATCCAAGGGCGCGGTCATGAACGAGGGCAACAGCCTAGTGCCATTTGAGCTCAGGGCAATAAACGCGAGTGCTGTGGGGGAGCTCCTTGGGCTGACACCTCGATCCGTCCTGCAGACGGTGGCATGTCGCCCAGACTTTCCGATACGCCTGACCATGCGCCCGGCCACATGGGTAGCCGGGGAGGTGTTGAAGTGGCGAGAGACTAACCGATACGGTCTGCGAACTCGTCGACACTGTACTCCGTGGGCGTACGAATCAGGACCCGATTGACCCTGATAGGATGCGGACTGGCCCTGGATTGGCCGGGGCTGCCAAGGAGATGGTTATGAGCAATGCGAGCCACCCCGACCATGGTTTGGTCGCCCACATTTATGCGGCAGCGGCCGCGCAAGTTATTTCCCGGCAGGAGGGTCCTTCATTCGAGGAGATCCTTGCCCAGTCCATAGAGGCTGCAAGGATTTTCGCGCAGCAGATGGCGGCGCACGAGAGCAGGCAGATGGACAACTGGCTTGGGTCCGTGCCGGGCATGAAGTAATGAGTGGCCGCGTGAGTCCGAACGGTTCAGAGACGTAGGGCGGCCCTTCGCAGCCTTTGAGACGCCCGGTCGTATCCTTTCCGCCATGCTTCCCTCTCACGGCTACCAAGGCATTCGCGCCGCACCGCCACCCTCTGGCTGGGTCCAGATGGGGGAGGGCTGGGTGCTGTGGTGGAGCGGCCGGCAGATCGCCCATGTCACGCCGGCAAAGGACAGCGGTGTTCGGGTGCACCTTGATGCCCGGAAGGTGTGGGATACCAAGGACGTAAGGGCGGCCAGCAGCGCGCAAGGCAAGCGCTACGCCGAGCGGTGGTGCGCGGCCAGGCTCTACCCCGAGCTGAAGCTGCGGGAAGCGGTAGCCAGGCTGTTGGACAGCACGCCGACGCCGCCGCCGCCGATGCCAGGCCTGCCGCCGACACCTGAGCAGCTGCAGCAGGCCCGCCGCTTGGCCGAGGCCGGAACGAGGGAGCTGGAGCGAGTCAAGGAAGCGCTGGAGCCACGTCGGCCGCCAGCGGTGACCAACCCTAGGGTAAAAGAACCGATGAAGGCTTGGCTTAGGACGGGCAGGGTGCAGTCGAGGGGACGGCAACCCGGCTCCCAAGTGGCACCGCGTGGCTTTTCCATCTGATTGGAGGGCGCCAGAACGATCTTCGGTGTCGGACGAACGGCCCATGCACGCGGAAGAGTGCATCCCCGGCCACTTAGATGGTGTAAGTGTGCCGTGTGTAGGCCCCGGTTCCTCCCCAGCGACTTTGGAGCGCTACCGCCGCGCGCCAAAGCTCCGTGTAAGGGACGTGGTGCACTTGGGCAATGGCAGATTCCGGGAAGAATGGATGATCGAAGAGGTCGACACTGATCTCTTGCTCCCACAGGACTCGGAGGTCGTTCTGAGCGTAAGCGATCCCAAGTTCACGAAGCGCTGCCAAGGTCGTCTCGATAACCACTCCGCCGTCTGAGTCGGACTCGTCTAGTTCATTCAGCGCGAAGAACGTAGCAACGGTCCTGTCGCTGGTGAAACTCAACCAGCTCTGCTTGTAGCGGGAGGAGTCAATCGCCGTGAAGGTCAGAGCATTCCGAATGCAGCTTGTGACGTAGACGTCAGTGGATCCCGCAGAGATTTCCGTATCTCCCGCATGGAACTGTGCCTCGCGTTCCGTGCCTTTTCGCGCAATGCCTTGACGAGTTTTCCACTGCTGAGAGGTCATGCCGCGATAGATCTTCAGGGAGGTCGCGTCATCTTGATCGGCGGAGAAATAGATCATGTGCGTCATATCGAGGCGGCTAGGTGGCAGATTGGCCGTTTGGCCTGCGGCCTCTCCCCGTCGGCCTTGGGGGGATGCTTTTCCCATACTCAGCCCACCATGCCATCAACGCCTCCATCGTTGGACCTAGTCCGCGAGCCTTGTCCGTCATTGCGTATTCCACACGGGGCGGTATCTCCGCGAAGACTGTGCGGGTTACTAACCCGTCGTCTTCCAGCTCCCGAAGCTGAGCGGTTAGCATGTGCTGCGTGACGCCTGGGATCGCCTTTCTAAGCTCGCCAAACCGATACACGCGCTGATTAAGATGCCACATTATTTCCAGCTTCCATTTGCCAGAGAGAAGGGCGAAGGCGCGGCGCATTTCCTCGTGCATGTTCACTTCATCTGCATTGGTATTGTTTTTAATACTAGGCATGACGAATTCATCCTACTTGCGATGACTGATGTTGTCTCGGATGCTGAGCATACCCCAGCGATCCGACGTGACCTATGTCAACCTCAATCATCTATTGGACTAGTACCGCGCTACTGAGCGCCCTCTACTTCTCATCGGCTGCCTTGTACTTGGTGAAGCCGGTCTTTGTGCGTGAGGCCCAGGCGCGGCTCGGTTACGCGGCGCCTTACCTTGTCCCGCTCATGGTGGTCATCAAAGTGGCGGCACCGATGGTGATTCTCTGGCGCTTTAGCGTTCCGCTCAGCGATCTCGCCTATGCGGGAGTCCTCTACCACCTGGGGCTCGCAGCAATCGCCCATATAGGCGCGGGGAAGTTGAAGGATTCCGTGCCTGCCCTAGTGGGTATTGTGCTGCTTCTCACCTCGTTTGCCACGCAGAACGCGGTGCGGGAGGGGGTGTCTCCATACGCACTGACGCACATGTCCGCCAATGCGCGCGACTAATGAATTGCTGCGATTCGGCTACTCGGCCAGATCTAGGCGACTACTCCACATCAACGTTACTTTAGGCTGACAACGTGATCGATCATATCTCCGTAACCATGTCCGACTATCGAGCGGCAGTGCATTTCTACGATGAGGCACTGAACGCGCTCGGCTACGCAAAGCTCTTTACCTCGGAGACCGACAAGCTCACAACGGTCGCTTATGGGAAGGACGCACCCATGCTGTGGATCAGCGCAGGACCGAAAGCCGCTGGCGCTGTGCACCTCGCATTCCGGGCGCAGAGCAAAGCAGCGGTGGATGCTTTCTACGCGGCCGCGATGGCAGCCGGCGCTCGCGATAACGGCCCGCCTGGATACAGGTCACAGTACTATTCCGGCTACTACGCGGCCTTCGTGCTAGACACGGATGGGAACAACATCGAAGCCGTGTTCCACGACTCGTCATTCTTGGGCTCCCACTGACATATAGCTCGCGAGTGGTATAGCGCGGCTTTCCCACCGGATCGGACGCCAGAACAACCTCTGGCGTCGGACGATCTGGCCCTAGCCGCGAAGGCCTGCAGACGCGCTAGTCCGGTCCCTGGACATTTCCGCCTCACGGACTACTTCCTTTTTCGACGCACAGTCGCCGTCCTGTCAGCGGACTTGGTTCGCTTCGTTGCCAGTAGTTCTGCAATCCGCTCCTCAGCAGATGATGTGAGTGGCTTGGTGAAAGAGACTTTCGGGAGGACCGGCATGGGTGGGGGCACGTACCGCGACCGCTGCCACCATGCCTCTAGATCGGCGGCATGAATTCGATCCGATTTCGCGCCCTGCCCCAGACGCATCGCGGTGAGCTGGCCATCGTTGATCGCCCTACGAAGGGTTCGAGGGTGGCATGCACAAAGCTCCGCCGCCTGAGCGAGTGTCATCAGCTTGTCGGCCAGATCCATCAGCCCTTTCCTCTTCGTTGGTCAAAGCGCCTCAGGCGAGCAAGAGCCTCTTCCACCCGCGCAGACCTTGGAGCCATAGATGGAGTGTTGGAGCCAACACGCCCACGCGTGGTCCAGTCGCTAGCGTTGTGAATAGCCCGATAGAGTTCATTCTTCTCATAGAGCTGCTTGCCCATGAAGTTCCTAGGGACAAGGCCGAGATCGGGAGCGTTCTTCCGGAACTGACCGGACGACACGCCGCAATAGTGCGCCGCCTCGTCAACAGTGAGCCACTCCTTTCCTGAAATATCGAAACGAAGGACCGCCAACTGCTGGCGGAGAGCTTTGATCTCGTCCTGCAGGGAAATGTCGGGTTCAGAGGTGTCCATCTAGATCTCCGCCTACGTGTCCCCGATCACCCTGCCACAGTGCGGGCCGTGCCGGAACCCATGAAATCGGCCAACGGGATTTCAGGGACAGCCGTCGCAAAAGCGAGTCAGTTAGCGAGTCAGTGAGACATGTACGTAAATACATGTGTATTTATATCAATAACTTGTAATTACAATTCGGTTGCTGGTGGGCCACCATTGCATTCAATGGCTTAGGCCATCAAAAAGAGCACCGCCATGCGGTGCCTTTTTCGTTTGGTGCCTACTTGGTGGCTGCATTCCCGGCAGTGCCCATGCCGCTGTTGGGAGCTGCCATTCTTCGCGCCCCCTGCTGCACTTCGGAGCTGAGCCAGCGCAGCCTTCTCCCGATGGCTCCTCATCCTCGAAATCCACAATCCTGATTCGTTGTGCGCAGCTCGGTCAGCATCTCCTGCTCTTGTCGTTGGAGCGTGGGCTCGCTGATGCCGAAGATGGATCTCCTTCGGTTCGCACGCTTCATTCAATGGAATACGTGTCGGCAATCTGCCCGAGGTTGTTAAGAGGGGAGGGGCCTGCCAGCCCCTGCCGATGGTCACGTTGTGGAACCTTCGGCGCCATGCTCGAATCGGGCCACCCGATCGTCCAGGAGCATGTCGGATGTCATTCAGATCGCAGGCAGTGCATTTTGTGTGCATCGCCGTTCTTGTGCTGGCGCCCCAGTGGGCCCGTGCCGGGTCGGCAAGCTCGACACTGCAGGCGCCCCCATTGGTTACGGTGGGCTACGACGAAGCCTTTGATCTGTTCAATCTGTTGGACAACCTGCCCGATTGGCTGCCTGGCTATACCAACGCGATCTACCAGCAGGACTGGGAGCGCAGGTTCGGGTTGGATGCTAAGGATCGTGCTGCGCTCGAGGCTTATGCACGGTTTCGTCAACGCACTTCCCCGATGGCCCGCAATGACGAGGGGAAGCGGCCTCTGGCAGACAGCCTGTTTGCCGGCAGCGATACACGCATTGGCGACCCATACACCGGCTACTTCCAGAACGCGGCATCATTCTCTGCCGCCACCGAGGCCGCCATCGCCGCACAGGCCGCTGGTGACCGGGAATTGTTGAGGCGTTTCTATGCACGCTTTGCGCCCCGTGCGCGCGCACTGCTGACCGGGACGGCGCGCTTCAGCCAGCAACAGGAGACGTTGACCCGGGAACTGGCGGCGCCGGAGGCTGCTGCATTTGCCGCGCGCCTGCGCACCTTCTACGGTGCGGAGGCCGCGCCCATCTTCCAGGTGCGATTCGTGTGGTGGCCGTATTCGAACCGCACCCAGGCCAAGCTGCGCGGTGGCTCCATTGTGCTGTTCTCCGAGCAGCACGTGCAGGATGACTGGGCGCCGATCGTGCTGCACGAGTACGCGCACTTCCTGTCGGCGGGGCAGCCTGCTGCCAACCGGGAGGCGATGGCGGCAGCGTTCGCGCAGCTGTGCCCCAGTGCGCTGGCCCTGCCCAATCCGCTGAACGCACTGGAAGAGCCGTTGGCCATCTACTGGGGCCAGTATCGGTTCGAACGGGACGTGCGTGGGAAAGCGCTGTCCAGCGATTCGTCATGGTATGCCCAGCCGCACGCTGACCGCGCAGCCAAGGCAATCGCGGCTGCATTCCCGGCCGAGCGCCCGGCGCCAGCGCTTGCCGTGGGGCCGTTGCTGGAGGCAGCGGCTTCCGTCTGCGAATGAGCTCGAGCGATTGCCGCATTCTGCGACTCGATGGCGAAGAGCATCCGAGCCAGCACAGACACGGGGAACCGTGGCGAGTGACGTCGTCCAGGATTGGACCTGCAGATGGGACTTGCCGGCATCGGCTCTGACCAGAGCGCGGCCACTCTTCCCCCGCCCGTGATCCCGGCTTCACGCGCCGCACGCTATCCACAGCGGTCATGGACCTCATACGACTGCTGCGATCGCTGGAAGAATTCCTCTACGAGCTGGTCGGCTGGCTGGTGTTCTATCCGCGGATGTTCTGGCGGGTACTGATTCACCCCGGCGAGGTCGCCCTCTACACCCGCCGCGAGCTCGGCAAGGATTCGGACCAGCGGTTCTCCGATGCGATCAGCCCGGTGCTGATGCTGATCCTGTCGGTGGCCATCGCCCATGCGCTGGAGATGGCGCTGCGCATGTCCTCGCCCCGACTCAGTACACCGGTAGGGCAGCTGCTTTTCAGCAGCGAGCAGGGGCTGCTGCTCACCCGCTCTGCGGTGTTCTGCGTGTACGCGCTCGGCGCGGCACTGGGCACGCTTCGGCGTCAGCGGCTGCCCGTGAACCGCGAGACGCTGCGCGAGCCCTTCTCCATCCAGGCGTTCATCGCATGCCCCTTCGTGGTGGCACTCGCGCTGGCGCAGGCGGCAGCTGCTTCCCCGTCGCAGGCCGGCCCGTTCACCGCGCCAGCCATCGGCGCGCTGGCGGTGGCGTGGTACCTGTGGGCCCGCATGCGGGCCTTCGTGGCCTTGAATGGAGGATCAGCGCTGCGTGCGCTCGGCTCGGTAGTGGTCTCGTTCCTGCTGACGACGATCGGGGTTGTCGGCCTGTTTGCTGCCGTCATTCTCTGATCTTCAACAGGGCGGCGATCACTCGAGAGCGTGATCGGATTTGCGCGGTGGCACTGCCGTGGCCTCACCGCGCTGCAGGAGGTCGAAGAAGTCCACTGCCTCCGCCGCCAGCGCGTCGTGGGCGTCGAAATCCCAGTTCTGCTTGTACTCGCGGGCGAGCAGATCACAGACGGCCTTGGCCTGCTGGTAGGTCTGCGACTTCTCCCCGCGATCGGCCAGCTGGTCGCGGTGGATCTGGCACAGCATGAGCTGGTGGGCATCTTCGGCCCGCTCGCGCTCCCAGCCGATGTCGGGCAGGGCGGACAGTGCTGAGGCAAGCGCGATGGCAATCAAGGGCATGATCCGGTTCCGGGCGGGGGGGCGGAACCTGAGCGTAGGTGATGGTGCGGTGCGCGTGGCCGCACGCGCGATGGCCGTTTTACGGGGTGTTCACCATTCGCAGCAGCATGGTGGCTGCGCTGAAGGTGGTCATGCCGATGGCTCGCCTGCCGCTGGTTTCTGCTCCTGCCACAGCAGCAGCGCGTCCAGTGCCGGGCACAGTGCCTGCCCCCACGCACTCAGTCGATACTCCACTTTCGGTGGCACCTGCGGATACACCGTGCGCAGCACGATGCCGTCGGCTTCCAGTGCACGCAGCTGCTGCGCCAGCATCTTCTGCGAGATGCCGGGGATGAGCCGCTCCAGGTCGGAATAGCGCTGCACCTTGCCGTCGAACAGGTGGAAAAGGATCAACAGCTTCCAGCGGCCTTCCAGCAGTGCGAGTGCACTGGCCACGTCCGCGGCGGCGGTCTCAGGGGTATAGGCCTTTCTCATGGGGTGGGTCACTTACCTTCAGGTGCGTTCTTGTGGCGGCCAGGTTGCGGTTCGAGAATAGCGCCAGTCCCGCCTGGAGTGCCTGCGATGTCGATCGATCTTCCCGCGCCGTTGTCCCGCTATTTCCTGCTGGCCAATGGCGAGCCCGGAACGCACGTAGAGCAGTGCTTTGCCGCAGGCGCGACGGTGCGCGATGAGCGCCAGCAGCACCAGGGACACACGGCGATTGCCGCCTGGGTGGCGCAGACGCGTGCGGCCTACCAGCAACACGTGGTCCCCCTGCAGCTGCACGTGCAGGACGGTCGCCACATCGTATCTGCACAGGTCAGCGGCACGTTCCCGGGCAGCCCGGTGGTGCTGACACACGCGTTCACCCTGGAAGGGGACGGCATCGTCGCGCTGGACATCCACTGATCCAGTGGCTGTTGCTTCCGGAGATCGGGTGGCACGCGGATGGCTGCCGATTGACGCGTAGCAGTACCAATGGATGGCGAACTCCACGCATGGCGTGGAGCTACAGGTTCTGGAACACCGCCAGCTGCGCGGCGAAGGCACGCTGGTAGGCCGGCCGCGCGGTCGCGCGGTCCACGTAGGCAGCAAGGTCTGGATACTCGCCGACGATGCCGCTGCTCTGCAGCCGCAGTAGCACCGACACCATCAGCAGATCGCCGGCGCTGAAGTCTCCGTCCAGCCATGGTGCATCGCCCAGCCGGGCGGACAGCTGGCTCAGCCGCCTGCGCACGCGCTCGTCCAGCATCACCAGCCGTTGCCCGTACCAAGGCTGTTCGCGTTCCAGCACCCACGCCATGGAGCGTTCGACGATCGGCGGCTCCACGGTATTCAGCGCGGCGAACATCCAGGTGATCGCACGCATGCGCGCACCCGCATCGACGGGCAGCAACCCGGGGTGCTGCTCGGCCAGGTGCAGCAGGATCGCGCCTGATTCAAACAGCACTACGTTGCCATCTTCATAGGTGGGAATCTGACCGAACGGATGCCGCGCCAGGTGCGCCGGCTGTTTCATCTCCTCGAAGGAGAGCAGATGGACGTCGTAGGCGAGGCCCAGCTCTTCCAGCGCCCAGCGCACGCGCATGTCGCGGGCCAGCCCCTGGCCACGGTCCGGGGAATGCTTGAATGCGGTCAGGATCGGCGTCATCGGGATGTCCATCGGCGTTGGCTGCCACGTTGGCCGGCCTTTCTTCTCTCGACGCCCGGACGGCTCGGGAATCGACACGCCTCCGCTGACCGAGGGCCCGACATCGCCGGCCCGGATGAACGGTTCACGTCGGACGATTCGCCCGGGAGGGTCGGTGCAGCGATACTGCCGTCCTGCACACCCTTGGGGAAGTACGTGAGCACGTCCAGACTGCCGCGCATCGTTGGGTTCGACGTGCCACGGCTTCACCAGCAGGTCGATGCGACTGCCGATGAAGCCATCACCGCGCTGCTCGATCAGGCACCCGATGAACAGTGGACCGGCCGCTTCCTGCAGCACTGCGCGACGCTGGCGTCGCAGCTTTCATTGGCGGAAGTGAGGGTGGAGGGCACCCGCATTGCCTTCCACGGTTCGATCGCCGATGCGCGTGCCTTGGCCGATGCGGTCATCGCGCTGGTGAACCGGTTGAATGATCAGCTGATGCAGGAAGGCAACCAGCTCGCCGGCGAGGAGTGATCTGCGCGCAGCCGGTGTCAGCCCGCCTGCGGGGCCAATGCCGGTCCGGACAGGCGCGCCCAGCAGCCCATCGCCATTTCCGCCGACCCCGGGTGGCCACGCAGGCTGGTGCGCAGCGCGAGCCGTGACTGCAGATCGGTGAGCCACGCCGTGCGCGTGCCATGTGGGTTGCGGACATAGATGTCGCACGCCAGGCGGATGACCGGTGCGACCTCGTGGCGGAAGTTGATGGCGGGCAGATCGCCCGTCTGGAACGCGGCCTGCCAATGCTGCAGCTCGCGCTCGACGTCAACGAAGTCCTTGTTGGTGATGCGTTCCATGAGACTTCTCCTGTTGGAACGCCAACGTACACCTGTGCATGTCAGGAGCCTGTGTGCGCGCAGCGCTGTTCATGGTGCCCGTTCATTAATCTCCGGCTTTCATGCAGCTGCGTAACCGGCCCACGCCCACAGTGGCGTTGCAGCAGATCGCTGCGGTGGAGCAAGACATGAACAACAATACGCCGCAAGGCCAGACCGACCGCACCAACGCCCCGACCGGAATCAAGCAGGCCGCCCAGCAGGGCCAGGCCGACGGCAACGCAATGGGCGGCGACCGGAAGCAGGACGGCAAGCAGCGCCAGCAGGAGCAGCAGGTCCAGCAGGATGCAAAGCCGGTCGGCCCGCAGAAGTCCGGGCAGGAACAGAAGAGCGAGCCGGGCCGTGACACCCGTCGCTGAGCAATAAGCGAAGAAGAGGCCGCGCGTTGCGCGGCTTTCCTCTGTCCAACGTTCGGGAAGAGCGCTGATGCCATCCCATGCCCGTGCGGTAAGCCTGATGACGAAGATCATGTACCAGTGCCGTCCGGCAAGAACGACGACGATGGCGCGCTGCCGCGCCTGCCAGGCCCCCAGTCCGGGTGGCATGGAGTGCGCGCGTTGCCTTACCGAAGAACTCGGGGGCGTGATCGGCAACCGMGGTGCTGCGGCACGGTGGCTGGATTCGTTCCTGAAGGTGCAGCAGGACGAGGCGTTCGTTTTCGTGTGCGCCAAGCGGGTCGAGGAAATCGCGTCGGCGGGTCGCAGTCTGGAGTGACATCGCGCAGGCGTATGCTCGAACTCCAATGGGAGCGAGCGTCATGTCTTTTCAGATCAACCTCTATGACAGGGATGGACGCGGGCTTCGCCTTCCCGATGGATGGTGGATCGACCTGCACACCGACCCCCCCGCGCTGGTCAACGGCGCTGTCCGCATCGATCTGCCGGCGTCCGCGCGCAACGAGCATCCTGATCTGCAACCGGACGTCCTGAACCATCTCCGCCGCCGTATTGAAGGTGCGCAATGGCTAACCTGACCTACCATCCGCCGCTGGGCGTGCGCTGGCTGACGTTCCGCCTGCGCAACGGTCAATCCATCGGCCCGGAGAAGCTGCGGGCCGTGTGGTCCGATGCCGCAGAAACCAACAACTGTTCGGTGCGCCGCGAGCACGTGGAAGGCGCCGGCTTCGTCTATGCGCTGTACGCACCGAGCGGGCTGTGTGTTCCGCGGCGCGCGGAACTGCGCATGCGGCTGTTGCTGGAAGAAGCGGGCTACGCGTTTTCGATGGGCGTGCTTACCGGCAGCCATCCTGCCTACGGTTGAGCGCAGGGTGATCTGATCGGCCCGGAGGTTGCTAGACTGCGCGCCCCGCGCGTTGCCGCAATCACGGAAGATTCCCCATGCCGAAGCTGTCTGCTCTTGCTGTTTTCCTGGCGATCGCTGTCTGCGCGCCAACCGCACAGGCCGAGGAACAGGACAGCGCCTCGACCATCGCGTTCAAGTCGATCAGCCCGGTGCTGAATGCCCTGATCAATGCCGACGATGCGCAGGACCTGATGGAGCGGGCCGAGGAAGACGACGCCACGCTGCTGCAGTCGCTGGCGCTCTATCTGGCCGCAACCCGCGAAGACCCCACGTTGGCGCAGGCGCCGTACCACGCAGCGGCATTGTTCGCACGCCGCGGTGACGATGCGCTGGCCGAGCGCTATCTGCGCCAAGCCGATGAGCGTGGCATGTGGTTCGCGCCCGCGCTGGCCGACAACGATGACTTCGAGCACCTGCGCGGAACGCCGTTCTTCAAGCAGGTGCTGGCCAATACGCAGGCACGCTACGCGAAGGTATCGGTCGGCAAGGTGGGCGCCATCTCGGTGCTGCCCCCTTCGAAGGGTGTTGCGATGCCGGCCTGTGCGCCGGTGCTGGTGTGGCTGCACGGCTACGGCATCAACGGCCACCTGGACAGCAGCGAGCAGCCGCTGGCCGATGCTGGTGTGGTGTTGCTGGGCATCAACGGTACGGAGATGCGCGAGTCGTTCGACAGCTTCAGCTGGACCGGCCCGTATGAGGGCACGCACAAGGTGGTGCAGGCGGGGCTGGAGCAACTGGCCGCGCGCCAGTGCATCGACCGCAAGCGGGTGTACCTGATGGGCTTCTCGCAGGGCTCGCAGCATGCCGGCGCGCTGCTGGCGCAGCATCCGGATGACTATGCCGGCGCATTGCTGGTGTCGCCGGGTGGCTGGCGCCAGCCGGTGCCCACGCAGAGCAGCGCGCACGGCAAGCGGGTGTTCGTCATCAACGGCGAGCAGGAAGGGCCGGCGAACCAGAAGATGAGCGCGGATTTCCGCGCCCTTTTCAGCGATGGCAACGAGCTCCGGTCGCGTACCCATGAGGGTGGCCATTTCTATCCGGACGACTGGAAGACCTCGTTCCCACAGGCCATCCGCTGGCTGATGGGCAAGGGCGGCTGAGCGAAGCCCACCGGGTGGCAGGCGGTGGGCGGGAACCACGTCGCCCACTGCTTCCCCAAAGGCAACGCCACGAGCCCGCCTGCGGGCCTACTGCGCGCTGCCTGCGTTGTCTACGCTGATCCCACACGGCCCTTGCCGTGCTCCGGGGCCACGACAGCTCGTGGATCCCGTCTTCAATCGAACCAGCGGCGCTGTGCTGCAGGGCATTGCTGCCCGGCAACGCCATGCCCTGCGCCGTGCGAAGGCGTACCCCGGAACTGTCCGCCGGCCCTGCTTCACTGCCTGCCAGCCAACCTTCGTGGAGATCGCCCCATGTTCAGCCTGGAAAACACCATTGCCCCTGCCGCGCCCGCGCTCGACGAGCTTGTTCCCTCGCGTTACGCCCTGAAAGTCGGCGATATCGATGTGCTGGTGGTCAGCGACGGCGTGCTGCCGCTGCCGACGCAGATGCTCGGCCACAACGTGCAGGCGTCCGAGCGCGCCGAATGGTTCGACGAGATGTACCTGCCACAGGATGCGTTCGACTGGGCGTTGAACGTGATGGTGGTGCACAGCGGTGAGCGCACCATCCTGATCGACGCCGGCCTGGGCATGGACCCGGACCTGCAGCTGCCGCGCGCCGGGCAGCTGATCCGTCGCCTCGGCGCTGCCGGTATCGACCTGCGCGAGATCACCGATGTGGTGATCACCCACATGCACATGGACCACATCGGTGGCCTGTTGGTGGACGGAGTGAAAGCACAGCTGCGGCCGGATCTGAAGATCCATGTCGCGGCGTCGGAAGTGGCGTTCTGGAAGTCGCCCGACTTCACCCGCACCAACATGCCACAGGGGTTCCCGGACGCGCTTCGCGCAACGGCCACGCATTTCTGGGCCGAGTACGGCAGTTTCGTGCACACCTTCGAGGATGAGCATGAGATCGCACCGGGCGTAGTCGCGCGCCGCACCGGCGGCCACACGCCGGGCCACTGCGTGGTGCGCGTTGCTTCGGGGGGCCAGGCGCTGACCTTTGCTGGCGATGCCGTGTTCGCCGTCGGTTTTGATCAACCGAACTGGCACAACGGTTTCGAGCACGACCCGGAGGAAGCGGCGCGGGTGCGCATTGAACTGCTCAATGCGCTGGCCGGCACCGGCGAGATGCTGGTGGCCACGCACCTGCCGTTCCCGTCGGTGGGCCGGGTGTCCCGCGACGGCGAGGCGTTCCGCTGGGTGCCGGCGTTCTGGGATTTTTGATCAAGTTTTCTGGACTTCACGTCACCAATGGTCCCGGACAGGGGCGCACAGTAGCCCCTGTCGAAACCCACCCATCCGCTGGAGGTCCACCATGAACACCGTTACCCGCACCCTCGCTGCAACTGCCCTGGCCCTGTCGATGCAGGCGGGCCTGTCCGCCCAGGCCGCCGCGCCGGCACACCCGTCCGCGCCCAGCGTTGTCACGCGCACCGCCAGCACCATCACCACCGCCGATGGTGTGCAGCTGTACTACAAGGACTGGGGCCCGAAGAACGGGCCGGTGGTGACCTTCAGCCATGGCTGGCCGCTGGATTCGGACAGCTGGGAATCGCAGATGATGTTCCTGGCGGACCACGGTTACCGGGTGGTCGCACACGACCGCCGTGGCCACGGTCGTTCCAGCCAGCCCTGGGATGGCAACGACATGGATCACTACGCCGATGATCTGGCCACGGTGATCAATACGCTGGACCTGAAGGACGTCACACTGGTGGGCTTCTCCACCGGCGGCGGCGAAGTGGCGCGGTACATCGGCCGCCATGGCACGGGACGGGTGAAGAAGGCCGTGCTGATCAGTTCGGTGCCGCCGTTCATGCTGAAAACCGCAGACAACCCGGGTGGCGTTCCGATCGAAGTGTTCGACGGCATCCGCAAGGCGCAGCTGGAGAACCGCTCGCAGCTGTACAAGGACATTCCGTCTGGTCCGTTCTATGGATTCAACCGACCGGGCGCGAAGGTCAACCAGGCGATGGTCGATGCATGGTGGGCGCAGGGCATGCTGGGTGGGCAGAAGAACACCTACGACTCGATCGCCGCGTTCTCGGCGACCGACTTCCGCGCTGACCTGCAGAAGTTCGATGTGCCGACCCTGGTGATCCACGGCGACGACGATCAGATCGTGCCGATCGACGTGGCGGGACGGATGTCGGCCAAGCTGATCAAGGGCGCCAGGCTGATCGTCTACCCGGGCGCGCCGCATGGTCTGACCGAGACCCACAAGGACAAGGTCAACCAGGACCTGCTGGCCTTCCTGCAGCAGAAGTAACCGCAAGGGCAGCCGTCAGGCGGCACGGAGACCGGTAGAGCCACGCCATGCGTGGCTTTGCTGTGCATGAGAGCAACCGCATCCACGCATGGCGTGGATCTACTGGATTGACGCAGGGTGGAAAGCCCGCCGGCAGAGCCACGCCATGCGTGGCTTTGCTGTGCATGAAGGCAACCGCATCCACGCATGGCGTGGATCTACTGGATCAAGGTTGGCTGGTTCAGGCCCTGCAGCTTGTGCGGGTTGCGCTGCACCAGGATCTGCACGATCTGCTCGCCGTTGGTATCGAAGGCCATTGCCGATTCCAGCACGTCATCGAAGTAGCGCAGCAGCCCCAGTCGTCCATTGATCATGCTCGGCACCATCCGCAGCTGGTCCTTGCGCCGCAGGTGCGGGGCGTACAGCAGCTGTGCGATGCGTGCGCCGCCGACCATCGGTTTCGGGAAGCTGGTGACGATGCCGCCGCCATCGCCGATCAGCACGGCCGATTCGGCCATCAGGGTTTTCATCGTCCCGAAGTCGCCATTGGCGATGGCCTCTGCGAAACGCCGCATCAGTTTCTGGTGCACGTCCTGCGGCACGTTGTAGCGCGGTCGCTCCTGCCGCAGCTGCAGGCGTGCGCGGTGCACGATCTGCCGGCAGGCGGCTTCGGTCTTGTCCAGCGTGCGTGCCACCACGTCGTAATCCTGGTCGAACACATCGTGCAGCAGGAACGCGGCGCGCGCGTCCGGGGCCAGCCGCTCCAGCACGTTGAGGAAGGCCACCGACAGATCACTGGCCGTTTCCAGCATGTACTCGGGTGTGCCGGTGTCTTCGGTGAGCAGCGGCTCGGGCAGCCACATGCCGACGTAGTGCTCGCGCGTGCGCCGGGCCAGGCGCAGGCCATCGATGGCGCGGCGGGTGGTGGTGGCCACCAGCCAGGCTTCGGCGTTCTCGATGTCCTGCTGATTGGCGCCATGCCAGCGCAGCCAGACATCCTGCACCACGTCCTCGGCCTCGTGCGAGGAGCCGAGCATGCGGTAGGCCACGCCGAACAGGCGCGGGCGTAGTCGGGTGAACAGTGCGGTGGGGTCGTCCATGCCAGCAGAGACGGGACAGGTCCGCCGATTGTGACACCGGCGGACCTGTGGGAGTGGCGGGTACTGCCCCGACCGGTGGCGGTCAGCGTGGTGGCAGTACCGCCGGCTTGCCGATGTCCTTGATCAGGAACACGACGAATGTCGCCGGCTCGGTCTGGCTGGCATTGCGGCCGACGGTGTGCAGATCGTCCGGGCCTTCATGGAAGGCCTCCCCCGGGCCGAGGGTGACCTCGCGGCCGCCGGCCACGCCCATCACGATGCGGCCCTGCAGCACATAGACGAAGCCGTGGGCGTCGTGCCGGTGCACGGGATCGGCGCCGCCGGGTGGGTACTGCACCGTCAGGATCAGTGCCTCCTTGCCCGGCTGTTCCGGCAACGGACGGGTCATGACCTCGCGCACGATGGGCTCGGGTGCGGTGGGCGGCGGCGTGGCGGCGATGCTGGTCAACGGCAGCAGGGCCAGCAGCGCCAGGGAACAGAGAGAACGCATGGCAGGTCTCCAGCAGGAAATTGGGCAGTCGACGCTCAGGCCAGACCGGCCTTGTCCAGGCCAAAGGCCTGGTCCAGCGAGCCGGGTTGCGTACGGAAGGCGACGTTGGCGCGGTTCCATGCATTGATCGCCATCACCGCGTAGGTCAGATCGACGATTTCCTGTTCGGACAGCTGACTACGCACGCGCTCATACACGTCGTCCGCAACCCCCTGCGCAGGCAGGTGGGTAAGTGCGTCGGTCCACGCCAGGCAGGCACGTTCGCGCGCACTGAACAGGTTCGATTCACGCCACGCCGCGACATGGTGCAGGCGCAATGCGCGCTCGCCACGGATCGTCGCTTCCTTCACGTGCATGTCCAGGCAGAACCCGCAGCCGTTGAGCTGCGAGGCGCGGATGTTGACCAGGTCGATGATGGCCGCTTCGATCGAACTGTTGTGCACGGCATGGGAGAAGGTGCCGAGCTTCCTGAAGAGTTCGGGCGACTGTGCGGCGTAGTCCAGGCGTTGGCTCATGACGGTGTTCCGATGGGAGTTGAGGGACGCAGCGAGGCTAGGCCCGCTGCACGCGGGGCGGTAGGCGAGGGCAGGGCTGCACGGTGTTGAGCGAAAAACACCAATGGTCTGTCACAGCGGCGGATGCTCGCCCGTCTGCCGGGCATGGACACCTCATCCGCCCCGAACCGCGCAGCAGCCTGCCCCGCCAGTGAGCGGGTCTGGCAGGCCTTCCTTGCCGCATTGCACGAACTGCCACCGGACATGCGGGCCGTGCTGTTGCTGCATGACGTGCTGGGCGCGGGCTTTGAGGACATCGCGCCACTGCTGGGGCTGGAGCTGCCGGCATGCCGCCAGCGACTGGCCCATGCACGCGCCCACCTGCTTGCCCGACGCGACTTCCAGGAGCCTGGAACACCATGAATGTCATGCCGCAGTCCTGTCTGGCCAGCGACGGCCGCGATTCCCTCACTGCGTCCTTCTCCGCCAGCTATGCCGGGGTTCTGGCATTCATCGCGGTAGCCGCCGAGGGCAGCTTCGCCCGCGCCGGTGATCGCCTCGGCATCGGTCGTTCGGCCGTCAGCCGCAGCGTGCAGAAGCTGGAGGGACAACTGGGCGTGCGCCTGTTCCTGCGCACCACGCGCTCGACAACACTCACCCGCGAAGGCGAGCTGTTCCTGGAGGGCTGCAGCCCGGGCGTTGCCAGCATCCTGCAGGCGCTGGATGAAATGCGCGACCTGCGCGAAGGACCGCCGCGCGGGCATCTGCGGATCAGTGCGACCCATGGCTTCGGACGCCGGGTGATCGCGCCGCTGCTGTCTGCGTTCCGCGCGGAGTATCCACAGGTCTCTGTGGAGCTGCTGCTGGACGAGCAGGCACCGGACCTGGCCGCCGATCGCATCGATGTAGCGTTCCGCGATGGCGTGCTGGAAGACAGCCAGGTGATCGCCAAGCAGCTGGTGCCGATGCAGCTGGTGGTCTGTGCGTCGCCCGCGTATGTGCAGGCACATGGCCTGGCAGACACCATCGAAGCGTTGTCCAGCCATGCCTGCATCGGTCGACGCCTGCCTGGTGGGCGCCTGCAGCGCTGGGACTTCCGTGTGGACGGCCAGGATGTGAATCTGCAGCCGCCGGCGGAGGTGGTGTTCAATGACGCCGATCTTGTCCTGCAGGCCGTGATCGACGGGCTTGGGGTCGCCCAGTTGCCCAGCTACCAGGTAAGTGATGCGCTGCGCTCAGGCGCTGTAGTGACCTGCCTGGACTGCTACGCGCCTCACGATCGTGGCCACTACCTGTGCTATCTCAGCCGACGCCAGCTGCCCAAGCGGATCCGCGCGTTCATCGATTTCAGCACCCAGCGCATACGCGCGCTGGATCTGGATGTGTTCTCGCACTGGGAAGCGCGGCAGCAGGCGGCAGTGCAGCGCGATTCGGCCCCGGCATGGGCATGACCGCATTGGTGCCGATGCGGCAACAGTGCGTGGCCCGCTGCGGATCTACTGCGCCGGCCAATGCGTTCCTAGCATGCAGCCACATCCGCACCTTCCACCTTCCAGGAGACCTGTCATGAAGATCCTCGTCATCGGTGGCACCGGCCGCATCGGCAGCAAGGTGGTCGATCGCCTGCATGCGGCCGGCAATGAGGTCGTCGTCGCTGCACCCTCCACCGGTATCGATGTGCTGAGCGGCGAGGGCCTGGCCGCTGCGATGGCAGGCACCGAGGTAGTGGTCGACCTGGCCAACTCGCCCTCGTTCGAAGATGCGGCGGTGCTGTCGTTCTTCGTGACTGCCGGCCACAACATCCTGGCGGCCGCGGCGCAGGCAGGCGTACGTCATCATCTCGCGCTGTCGGTGGTGGGTACCGACAAGTTGGCGGCCAGCGGCTATTTCCGCGGCAAGATCGCCCAGGAACGCCTGATCCGCGATTCGGGCCTGGCGTACACGATCATCCACTCGACGCAGTTCTTCGAGTTCCTGCCGGGCATCATCCAGGCAGCCGGTGACGGCCAGACCCTGCAGCTGCCGACCGCCGCAGTGCAGCCGATCGCCGCCGAGGATGTGGCCGATGCGGTTGCGCGCATCGCGCAGCAGGCACCAGCCAATGGCGTGGTGGAGATCGCCGGCCCGGAACGCGAATCGATGGCGGTGCTGGCGCAGCGCTTCCTGCAGGCAACCGGTGACGCGCGTGAAGTGGTTGGCGATGCCCAGGCGCGCTACTTCGGTGCGCAGCTGCAGCAGGACACGCTGGTGCCGGTGGGCCAGGCATGGCTCGGCACGATCGGCTTCGAGCGCTGGTTGCAGCAGTCCGGGCTGGCACAGGGCCAGCCGGCCTGATCGGCGGTGGACGCTGACAGCAGGAACCGGCGATGACCGGGCTGAAACCGCCTCCGCACAGTGTGCTCGACAAGTACCACGGTGATGAGGTGCGCCCGCTGTATACCGGACGGGTGCGGGTCAGTGGTGGCGTGGCACAGCATGGCCGCGCGTCGGGCGTGGTGCGGTCCGATGATGGTGCGCTGTCAGTGGACCTGCGGTTGCCTGCTGAGCTGGGTGGACCCGGTGGCGGTACCAATCCCGAGCAGTTGCTGGCGGCGGGCTACGCCGGCTGCTTCCACGGTGCGATGGTGCTGGTGGCTGCGCGTGCGGGAATGGAACTGGTCGAGCCGAGCATCGACGTAGCGGTGACGTTCGCGCGCGATCCCGTGGACGGCCTGTACCTGCTGTCTGCCGAGATCGTGGTGTGCCTGCCTGGCATGGACCCGATACGTGCAGCCGAACTGGTGCGCAACACCGAGCGGGTCTGTCCGTACGCGAAGATGTTCCATCGGGGCATCAGCCATGTGGTGCGGGTAGCGGTGGACTAGACATGCGGTGCGGATGACCGTGCAGGTCATTGCCAGGATTCAGATGCGGTGAAGACGCCGCGTCGCCCGCGTGAGTGGGTGGGGCGCCGTTGGGCAGCATGATCACCGCATCAATCGATGCTCACCCGCGAACCACACCCGGTCGGCCAGTCTGGGCTCGCAGGCAACGGATTCCACTGTTGCCCTTTTTCCCCCAGAGGAGACTACACATGAGCACCCAGTCCACCATCGAGCATCGCCTCAACGACCTGATCGAGATCGCACGTGATGGCAAGTCCTTCTACGAGGAAGCCGCAACCAAGGTGAAGGATGCCGAGCTGTCGGCATTGTTCGTCCGCATCGCCGGCGTGAAGGGCCGCATCGTGTCCTCGCTGAGCAGCTCGGTGGCCGCTACCGGCGGCAAGCCGGCCGAGCACGGCACCATGGTCGGTTCCATGCAGCAGTTCTACGGCAAGGTGCGCGCGGCCTTCGGTGACACCAACTACGGTTACGTGGCTGAACTTGAAGAGTCCGAGGATCGCCTGCTGGGCGCGTTCAAGGATGTGCTGAAGGACAACGACCTGCCGCCGGCGGTGCGCCAGGAAGTGACCCAGTGGCTGCCGGAAGTGCAGGAATGCCACTCGGTGATGCGCGCCCGCAAGCATGCGATGAAGGCTGCCTGATCGCATCTGGCGATCGTCCCCCACATCGCCGCGACCAGGGCAGCCCAGTGCTGCCCTGGTCGTTTCTGCGTCTGCCATCTGCGATCAGGCGCGTGGCCTGAGCAGGGCAACGGCCAGGCTCGCCAGCGTCGCTGCTGCGGCGGCAGTCCACAGGGACGCGGCAAAGCCCTGGCTGTAGATCGCCCGCGCCAGATCAACCGGGGCTCCTTGGGGCAGTGCACCGGTGGCGATGGTGTCGGCCAGACGCATGACTTCATCTGCAGGTACGCGTGTTGAGAGTCCGGCGCGGATGCCGACGGTCAGGGCGCTGGAGAGGACCGTGAAGCCGAGCAGGATGCCGACGAAGCGCGTCGTCGCACTGATGCCCGAGGCCATGCCTGCGCGGTCGCGGGGGGCCGAGCCGATGATCGCCTTGGATGTTTCGCCGTTGAGGATGCCACCGCCTGCGCCGATGATGACCATCGCCAGCAGCGCCACCGTCGGCTGGTTGTGCCATGCACCGATACCGGCCAGCGCATTGCCGGCGGCAGTGGTGGACAGGCCGATGGCCAGCACCATCCCACTCGACAATCGTCTGCCCAGGCGCCTGCCCACGCTGGGGAACAGCAGCATCGCCGCAGCGAACGGCAGCATGCCGGCGCCCGTGGCCAGTGCACTCAGGCCGACGCCGTTCTGCAGGTACTGCGGCAGCATCGAGGCCATCACCTGCGCGCTGACCGCGTAGCCGACCATGGCGATCAGGGCACCGACAAAGCGCGGGCTGGCAAGCAGCCGCAGGTCGACCATCGGATGCCGACGCTTGAGCTCGATGCAGGTGAACAGCGCGGCCATCGCGATGCCCAGGCCCAGGCCGGCCAGGGCCACCGCCGATGTCCATCCCTGCGCGAGTCCTTCCACGAGGAAGAACACGATGCCGAAGATCGCCACGCTGAAGGTGATGATGCCGGGCGGATCGAGCGGGCGTACCACCGTGTCGGCAGTGTCGGGAACCCAGCGGATCGCACCATAGGCCAGGAAGGCGAGGAAGGGCAGGATCGCGATGAACACCGAGCGCCATCCCCACAGCGAGGACAACAGCCCACCGATAAGCGGCGAGAGCACCATCATCATGCCCATTGCCGTGCCCCAGAAGGCCCAGGCATCGTCGCGTTGCTTGCCCTCGTGGAATTCGTGGCCGATCACCGACAGTGATGGGGCCAGCAGGAAAGCGGCACCCACGCCCTGCAACGCTCGGGCCACATACAGCGCACTGGCCGTGGGGGCCAGCGCGCAGGTCAGCGATGAGAGGGCGAACAGTGCGATGCCGATCAGCAGCACCCGCCTGCGGCCATGGCGATCGGCGATGGCACCGGCGGGCAGAAGCAGCGAGGTGAAGGTCAGGATGTAGCAGCTGATCACCCATTCGATGTCGGCGAAGTCAGCCTGCAGATCCCGCGCGATGGTCGGCAGCGCGACGGCCACGGCGTTGGTTTCCAGCACCGTCATCGTGCAGCCGAGCGAGGCGATGATCAGGATCCAGTTGGGCGGTCTGCGGCGGGGGAAGAGGGACACCGGGCACTCGGGTGGGGAAGGACGAAGGCCCATTCAAGCAACTTCGACTGTTTGTTTCATTGCCGGTGTTCTTCAAGTACGTTAGGCCAAAGCTAACGAGCCGGCACGCATGGACCGTCGACATCTGCAGTACTACGTCGCACTGGCCGAGGAGCTGCATTTCGGGCGCGCCGCGCTGCGCCTGGGCATCGCCACGCCGACGCTGAGCGTTCAGATCCAGCAGATCGAGCGTCGCCTGGGCACCCCCTTGTTTGATCGCAGTAGGCGCGAGGTCACGCTGACCTCTGCCGGTGCGATCTTCCTGGCCGAAGCACGCAACGTGCTGCGCCAGTTCGAGCAGGCAGAGGCCGTGGGCCGCCGCGCTGGTCGCGGGGAAATCGGCAGGATCGAGATCGGCTACGTAGGTTCGGCGGTCCATGCCGGCGCGCTGCAGGAGCAGTTGCAGCGGTTCCGCAGCGCATCGCCCGACGTGGAGCTGAAGGTCGGCGAATGGCCGATGGCCGACCTGCCGGACCTCCTGCTGGACGGTCGCATCGATGTGGTGTTCTGCCGGCTTCCGATGGAGGTGCCCGATGCGCTCGGTTCGCACATCCTGATCGAAGATCAGTTCTGCGTGGCGTTGCCGGCATCGCATGCGCTGGCCCACGCGGGGGTGCCGGTGCAGCCGGTGCTGCTGGCGAAGGAGGCGTTCATCATGCCGGAGCAGCCCGCAGGCACGCTGGAAGTCGCCCGCCGTGGCGGATTCGTGCCGGACATCCGTTCCCGTCCCGGTCATCTTGTCGCGGTGCTCGCGCAGGTCTCGGTGGGCGATGGCGCCGTGGCGATCGTGCCATCGGTGCTGCAGCGGACGCTGCTGCTGCCAGGCGTGGTGTATCTGCCGATCGCCGGGCCGGTCATCGCCTCGACCATCGCAGCGCTGTACCGTGAACAGGAAACATCGCCAGCGGTCCGCCGGCTCATCGAGCAGGTGCGGCGTACGCCCTCCCGGCGCATCGACATGCTGCCCTTGCCCTGAGGCCCTGCCGGACGACGTTGCCGGGCTGCCCGCAATGGCCTTGCTACACTGGCCGCATTCGATCTTCCACCGGATCATCAGATGAACAACGGGAACGGTCCGCAGACAGTCCGCTGAGCCGCAACAACGGTACGCACGTTGTTGCGGTGATCTTGTCCTGCGATTTCCACGCACTGGGTTGATCACCGCCGGATTCCCTCCTGAGCGGATGTTTCCCCATGTCTGATCGAAAAGCCCTTCGCTGGGCCCATTCCCTGCCGGGCGCCATCGTGTTGATGGCCCCCTTCGACCTCCTGGCCTCGCTGGCCATGGATATCTACCTGCCGGTCGTATCGGCCATGCCGCAGGCACTCGGCACGTCGCCTGCCCTCATCCAGTTGACGCTGAGCCTGTACATGCTCGTGCTGGGGCTGGGCCAGCTGATCTTCGGCCCGCTATCGGACCGGATCGGGCGACGGCCGGTGCTGCTGCTGGGCGCGCTGTTGTTCACGCTGGCGTCGTTCGCGCTGGCCGCGTGTAGCGGTGGTGCGGCATTCCTTGCGTGGCGCGGCGTGCAGGCGGTTGGGGCGTCGGCCGCACTGGTGGCCACCTTCGCCACGGTGCGCGACGTGTATGCCGATACGGCCGAGGGCGCCACGCTCTATGGCCTGTTCGCCTCGATGTTGGCGTTCGTGCCGGCGCTCGGTCCGATCCTCGGCGCATTGATCGCCTATACGCTGGGCTGGCGGGCCATTTTCATCGCGCTGGGTGTGCTGGGACTGCTGGCGGGTGCACGCGCATGCCGCGGCTGGCAGGAGACACGGCCACCGCAGCATGTCCACGTATCGCCAGCCTTCGCGCGCATCCTCGGCAATGCCGGCTTCTGGGTCCATGCATTGGGATTCAGTGCGGCGATGGGCACGTTCTTCGTGTTTTTCTCGATCGCCCCGCGGGTGCTGATGGGGAGGGCCGGCTATTCGGCGATGGGCTTCAGCCTGGCCTTCGCGACGGTGGCGCTGGTGATGATCGTCACCTCGCGCTTCGCTGCTCGATTCATCGGGCGATGGGGCATTGGAGGCAGTTTCCTGCGTGGGCTGATGGTGATGATCGGCGGCGCGCTGGTCATGGCGATGACGGCGATGCTGCCGCCATCCTTTGCCAGTGTCGTGTTGCCGATGTGGCTGGTGGCCATCGGCATCGTGATGGTGGCTGCGGTGGCGGCCAACGGTGCGCTGCGCGATTTTGCCGATGCCTCCGGCACGGCAGTGGCGCTGTACTACGCCGTGCAGAGCGTGATCGTGGCAACGCTTGGCACGCTGGCGACGCTGCTGCTGCCGGGCGATACGGTCTGGCCGCTGGTGGCCTTTGGGCTGCTGCTGCCGTCGTTGAGCCTGGGTGGCCTGGTGATGCTGAGGCGGTGAACTGTGCAATCAGCATCAGAAAGACAAACTGCTGGCGTGATACGTTCCCGCGTCGGGCAATTGAACAGTGGCTGCCCGGATCGGTTCCGTCTCCATGCTGTCCTTCCGTTCGGTCACCCAGGTCGCTTCATGACACCAACCTCCCGCAAGTCCTTCCGCAAGCCCCAGATCGCCATCCTGGGGAGTGCCGATCCTGGCTCACCGGCGTTCGACCTCGCTGCACAGGCGGGCAGGTTCCTCGCCGAAAATGGAATCACCCTGGTCAGCGGCTGTGGCAGCCCAGCCACGCGGGTGGCAGCCGAGCATGCAGTCGCAGCTGGCGGCACGGTGCTGAGCGTGATTCCGGAAGGCAGCATGCCCGCAGCAGACTGGCCGGCAACGGTGGTGGTGCCATGCGGCATGGGCGATGCCCGCAACCTGATCATGGCCTTGGCCGGCGATGCCTGCATCGTCATCGGCGGGCGCGCGGGCACGATTTCCGAAGTGTGCCTGGCCTGGCTGCACAAGCGGCCTTTGCTACCGCTGGTGGGCGCGGGTGGCTGGTCGGAGGGGCTCCCGGGCAACCCTCCCGATGAGCGCGGGAACTCGCCGATATTGCCGTGGCATGACATCGCGGAGTTGCGCGCGCAGCTGCGTGATCTGCAATTGCTGGCAGGCTGAACCGGCGCCTTCACGTCCTATCCCGCACRCRCGGSTACGGTGATGCRGCCTGGAGTCACCAGGCMTATCAGGGAGTGATATCGATGCGAGCCATCAGGAAAGCGATCGTTGCTGCAGTGTTTGCACTCGCGTGTACCGGTTCGGTGGCGGTGGCCGGTCCGGTCCAGCCGTGCGACTTCCCGTGCTGGAAGGCCTACCAGGCCTGCGTGGCCGGCGGTGGTGATGCCATGGAGTGCCAGTTCGAATACGATCGCTGTGTCATGGACAGGTGCGGCGCCGTCTGAGGCCTGCATATCGTTCGCATTGGGGGGCCCGATCCATGGGCCCCTTTCCATCTGGCCGCAGCACGTGGTGCGCGGTCGTGATCGTCTGGAGCCGCCACATGGCTGTAAAGCGCGTCGTCGCCAACATCGCCAGTGCTGATCCTGCGCAGGCGGCCACGTTCTACGGCGACATCCTCGGCATGGACATCGTGATGGACCACGGCTGGATCGTCACCTATGGCGGGCACGGCACTGCGCTGGCACAGCTCAGCGTTGCCAGCGAAGGCGGATCGGGTACGCCGGTGCCGGATCTTTCGATCGAGGTGGACGACCTGGATGATGTACTCGAACGCCTGCGACGGGCGAACATCGCGCTTGAATATGGCCCAGCCGAAGAGCCATGGGGTGTGCGCCGCTTCTACGTGCGTGACCCGTTCGGGCGCCTGCTGAACATCCTCGCCCACCGTTGACCGGCAGAAGACGGCCTGATCGCGCTGCAATGCGGCCGATGCGCAGGCGACTGTAATCACTCAACCCTGCTGGCTGCCATCGGGTTTGCCGGGCATGTCCTGGGCCTGTAGCTGTTGCTGTTGCTGGCGGGCACTGGCATGCCGTGCATGGCCACCTTCACGCCCGATCGCGGCCATGTGCTGACGATCCTGGCTGATCGCTTCACCGCCCTTGCGGCCCGCCACGCGGGCCTCATCCGGGCTGAACTGGTGCGCATTGCCGGATGCGTGTGCGGCGCGTCCGCCTTTCGACGCGATCGCGCGCTGTTTGTCCTCGTCCATCGAGGCGAAGCCACGGTTTCTGCTGCCAGTATGTGAGTTGGCCATTGCCAGTCTCCGGATGTGGAATGGGATGCCGCCATCAGCGACGGCTTCATGCTCCACATCGTGGGCTAACGGCACGTGGACGTGGGCCATATTGGACTCACATGTCCTGCGCATGCGTTTGACAACGGGTTACCGCGCAGGGAGCGCCGAAATCAGCAGCCGGTCACCGCGGCAGACATCGGTGTTGCTGTACAGGATCCGGCGGCCATCGTTGAAGGTGATGCGCAGATCGACGCGGCAACCGGTTCCGCGCAGTGCCACGGTGGCCTGGCCGCCACCTCCCGCGATGGGCTCGGCCAATGCCAAGGCGTGGAATGCGTCGGATTCACTCGCCGCGACTTCCACCGACATGGCAGGTGCATGGGCGCGGTTGATCAGGGTCAGGTAGTGCAGCGGCGCAGCAGGTGCGCTGGCGGCAATGCAGAACAGGCTGGCAGCGAGCAGGGCGCGGGACAGGTGCATGGGCGATCTCCGTTGGGGACATCGCTATCTGGCGGTGGAGGCCACGCGCCCGCAATCGATCCGGGACGAATCGTCGCGACAGCGGGACCAATCGCAATCGGCCATCGCCGCCCTTCATTGCCGGCCACGCTGTGCCTAAGATGGCGCTGGCCCGCTTCGGGCACAGGGACGCATGCGATGAAGATCCGCCTTGGCCATACCCAGATCGACGTGCTGCGTTACCTGCTGCTGTGGCTGGCGGTGGCGTTCGCCTTCACCCTGCAGAGGGTGTTGAGCCACAGCCTGCAGGGCCAGTCATTCCCGTTCGAGGTCTACCTGCGCTGGTCGATGATCCAGTGGTTCACCTGGGCGGCGCTGGCGCCGCTGGTGTTCACTTTGGGCGAACGCTATCCGCTGCAGCCGGAGCGAAGGCTGGCCGGGCTGGGCGTGCAGCTGATGGCCAGCGTGGGGGTGACCGCGCTGGCGATGGTGGTGGGCGCCCTGGTGTCCACCTGGTTCGAGCCCAGCAGCTTTGGCGAGCAGTTGTGGTATTTCATCGCCCAGCATTTCGCGATGGGTCTGCTGACCTACTGGGCCCTGTTCGCGATCCAGCAGGCGCTGCATTTCCAGCAGGAAAAAGTGCGCCGTGAGGTCGAGGCAAGCAGGATGGCGACCGAGCTGGCGCAGTCGCGGTTGCTGGCATTGAAGTCGCAGCTGCAGCCGCATTTCCTGTTCAATACGCTGCACGCAATCATCACCCTGCTGGATGAAGACAAGGCCAGTGCCGAAGACATGCTGCTGCGTCTGAGCGAGCTGCTGCGTGCCTTCCTGGAAGACTACGATGGCCAGGAAATCAGCCTGCGCCAGGAACTGGAGTTGATCGAGCTGTATCTGGGCATCCAGCGCACGCGCTTCAAGGATCGCCTGCACAGCCGCATCTACGTTGCACCGGAACTGCTTGATGGCGCGGTTCCAAGCCTGATCCTGCAACCGCTGGTGGAAAACGCGCTGCGCCATGGCATCGGCCGCAACCTTGGCGAAGACACCATCGAGATCGAGGGCCGCCGCGACGGTGACATGCTGTGCATCGAGGTGCGCAACCAGAACAGCACGCTGCAGCAGCCCGGGGCGCCAGGTGGCCATGGTATCGGCCTGTCCAATACGCGGCTGCGCCTGCGCGAGCTGTATGGCGATGCGGCCGAGGTACGCCTGGACCTGCTCTGGCCGCAGGGTGTGGCCTGCCGGGTGCGGTTGCCACTGCGGATGCTGGACGATGCCGATGACGCTCCCGAGTTTGTCGTGCACGGTAGTGCCACATGAGCCTGAGTGTGCTTGTGGTGGACGACGAGCCGATCGCCCGGCGCGCGGTGACGCGTCTGCTGCACGGCGATGCAGACATCGGCAGTGTGGCCGAGTGCGGTGACGGCGTGTCTGCCGTGGCGGCCATCCGCGCACAGTCACCGGACCTGGTGTTCCTGGATGTGCAGATGCCTGGCATCACCGGTCTGGACGTGCTGGCCACTATCGGTGCCGCGCGGATGCCGGCCACGGTATTCGTCACCGCCTACGAGCAGTACGCGGTACGCGCATTCGAAGCCAACGCCCTGGATTACCTCGTCAAGCCCTTCAGTCGCGAGCGTTTCGCGGCCGCCTTGCTGCGCGCGAAATCCCGGCTGGCCCAGGCCGCCAATGCAGCCGACAACACGCGCCTGCTGCAGGCGCTGGATGTGCTGCGCAGGCGCGAGGATTATCTGCAGCGTATCGCCGTACGTGATGGCGAGGCAGTGCTGCTGCTGGCGGTGCAGGACATCCTCTGGATCCGCGCCAATCGCAATACGGTGCAGCTGCATCTGGCTGATCGCGTACATGAGCTTCGCGAAACGATGAACAGCCTGGCTGAACGGCTCGATCCCAGGCATTTCGCCCGGGTGCATCGCTCGGCCATCGTCAACATCGCACGGGTCAGGACGATCCACCCCTGGTTCAATGGTCATCACGTACTCACCCTGGAGAACGGCCAGCAGCTGCGCATGAGCCGTTACCAGAACGAAGCCTTCCTGCGGCTGGTGTCGGCCCGCTCGGAGGCGTGAGTTCCTGTTGCCCGGTCAAGCGCCGCCGACCTGACGGGGGTGGCATGCAGAATGTCATCGATTCCTATCGCCGATGCCATCGGGCTTGCCTAGAATCAAGGCATCCCGGTAGGTCCCGGGCGCTGTCGAGTGAATGGATTCAATGAAGATTCTGTTGACCGGAAGTTCCGGGCGGATAGGGCGGGCGATCTTCGGTGCGCTGGCCGCTGCCAATGAGGTGGTGGGGCTGGATCGCAGTCCGTTCGCCACCACGCGCGTCATTGCCGATGTCACCGATCGCCGGGCGCTGGAACGCGCCGTGCAGGGGGTCGACGCGGTGATCCACACCGCGGCCCTGCACGCCCCGCACGTGGGCCTGGTACCCGACGCGGTGTTCCAGCAGATCAACGTGGAGGCCACCGCGAACCTGCTGCAGCTGGCGCGCGAAGCCGGCGTGCAGCGCTTCGTGCTGACCAGTACCACGGCGTTGTACGGCCATGCCGTGGTGTCCGGCGGCTGCCGTTGGATCGACGAGGACACCGAGCCGCTGCCGCGCACGATCTACCACCGCACCAAGCTGCAGGCTGAGGCGGCTGCCGAAGCAGCGGCCAGTGCAACATTCACCGTGCGCGTGCTGCGGATGGCACGTTGCTTCCCCGAACCGCCTGACCGCATGGCGATGTTCCGCCTGCACCGTGGTATCGACGCGCGCGACGTGGCCAGCGCGCATGCCGCGCTGCTGCACGATGAAGGCGCGGCCTTCCAGCGTTACCTCGCCTGTGCGCCGACACCCTTCCGGCGCGACGACTGCCTGCAGCTGGCCGCCGATCCGCGCCAGGTGCTGGCGCGCCGCGCACCGCAGCTGCTGGCCGAGTTCGAGCGCCGTGGCTGGCCACTGCCGCTCAGCATTGATCGGGTCTATGACAGCAGCCGGATGCGTGCAGCGCTGGGCTGGCAGCCACGTTTCGGTCCGGAGGACGTGCTGCAGCAGTATGCCGCGGGCAGCATCGAGGTCCTGCCCCGTGCGGAGTGGATCCGCGACCGCGTGGCCGAGTAGCACAGGCGAGCAGCACAGGCGAGCAGCACAGGCCTGCGTCGACGGCCGCAGCTGAGCGGGTTCAGTTTTTGTGCGTGCGGCGAGCCTCAACCTCGCCCGGCCATGGCCGCTAACCCGGTGCGCGCCTTCCCGCGCCGGGTTCCGATCCGGTGGGCAGGCGGCCCGCGCGACGGATCGCGCATCTGCGCGGTGCCCTGGTGGCACCGGTCGACCTGAACTGCCTGCGGATCCTCCCATGTCTTCTTCCCGTTCCGTCGCTGCCCGTCGCCCCGGCAGCATCGCCCACAAGCTGATGCTGGGCACCGCGGTGATCGCGTTGCTGTGCTTCGGCGCGACCGCGTTCCTGATCTATCACCAGGCCAGTTCGGCGCTGGTGTCGTCCTCGCGGCAGACCATGGCCAGCGAAGCCCGTGCCGAGGCGCGGCAGGTGGCTGCCGATCTGGGCACGGCCTTTGCCAGCAACGATGCGATGGTGGAAACGGTGCTGGCCCAGCGTGCGCGCGGTGATGCCCCTGATCGCGCCAGCCTGGCCAATGTCATCGGCGAGCAGTTGCACGCGCATCCGGAATGGCTGGGCAAGAGCACCATGTGGGAGGCCAATGCCTTCGACGGCAAGGACGCCGAGTTCGTCAACAGCGAGGCGCACGACGCCACCGGCCGCTACATGAGCTACTGGGCCTGGCAGGACGGCAAGCCGCAGCAGTCGACGATGACCGACTACACCGAGACGCCCAGCGGCTCGGGCAACTGGTACATGGTGCCCAGCCGCGACAAGCTGCCGCTGGTCAGCGAACCGTATGCCTACGACATCGGCGGCAAGCAGGTGCTGATGAGCACGCTGAGCACGCCGATCGTCGAGAACGGCACCTTCCTCGGTGTCTTCACCGTCGACTTCTCGCTGGACGCGCTGCAGAAGCACCTGGCCACGCTGACGCCGATGGTCGCCGGCCGCGTCGAACTGCTGTCGCCGAAGGGCGTGGTGCTGGCCTCGGCCGATGCCGCCGAGATCGGCAAGCCGCGTACCGATGCCGCCACCCTCGGCATGCTGGCGCAGATCGCCGCCGACAAGACCTACGAAGCGTTCGAGCCCGACGCTGCCGGCAACGTCCGCCTGTACGTGCCGCTGCAGGTCGGTGACGCGCCGCAGCGTTTCGCGCTGGGCGTGGTGGTGCCGCATGCGGTGATCATCGCGCAGGCCCGCGAGCTGCTGTGGATCATCCTGCTGGTGGGTGTGGTGGCTGCGCTGGTACTTAGTGGCGGTGTCTACCTGCTGCTGCAGCGCCTGGCCGTGCGACCGCTGGCGCAGGCGGTGCGTATCGCCGGCGACGTGGCTGCGGGCAAGCTGGATACTGCCATGCCGGCGCTGGGCAACGATGAAGTCGGCCGCCTGCTGGACGCCATGCAGGGCATGCGTGGCCAGCTGCAGGCGGTGATGGCCGCACAGGCGGAGATGGCGCGCCGCCATGATGCCGGTGAAATCAGCTACCGCATGGATGCCTCGGTGTTCCCGGGCGAATATGGCCGCATGGTGGCCGACAGCAACCAGCTGGTGGCCGACAGCAATACGGTCACCCAGCGCCTGGTCGAGGTGATGCAGCGCTACGCGGTGGGCGACCTGAGCGTGGACATGGACGCACTGCCGGGCGAAAAGGCGGTTTTCACCGCTGCCATGGCAACCACCAAGACCAACCTGGCGGCGATCAACGAACAGATCCAGCAGCTGGCCGCTGCGGCGGCGGCAGGCGATTTCGCGGTGCGTGGCGATGCCCAGCGCTTCGAGCATGACTTCCGCCGCATGGTGGAAACGCTCAACACCATGATGCAGGTCAGCGACCAGAACCTGGCTGCGCTGTCGACGCTGCTGCGCGCCATCGCCGCCGGTGACCTGAGTACACGGATGGAGGGTGACTTCCACGGCGTGTTCGCGGTGATGCGCGACGATGCCAACAGCACCGTGCAGCAGTTGACCCAGATCGTCGGCCAGATCCAGCAGTCTGCATCCAGCATCCGCCTGGCCGCAGGCGAGATCGCGTCGGGCAACAGCGACCTGTCACGCCGTACCGAGCAGCAGGCGGCCAACCTGGAAGAGACCGCCGCGTCGATGGAGGAACTGACCTCCACCGTGCGCCAGAACGCCGATCATGCCCTTCAGGCCAACAAGCTGGCGGCCTCGGCCGCAGGCGTTGCCAGCGAAGGCGGGCAGGTGGTCAGCCAGGTGGTGCAGACCATGGAGCAGATCGAGACCTCTTCGCAGCGCATTGCCGAGATCATCTCGGTGATCGATGGCATCGCTTTCCAGACCAACATCCTGGCCTTGAACGCGGCGGTGGAAGCGGCGCGCGCCGGTGAACAGGGCCGTGGCTTTGCGGTGGTCGCCAGCGAAGTGCGCGCGCTGGCACAGCGCTCGGCGGGCGCGGCCAAGGAGATCAAGGAGCTGATCGACGCCTCGGTCGGCCATGTCGGCGCCGGCGCGCAGCTGGTGCACGGTGCGGGCCGCACGATGCAGGAGATCGTCGGCCAGGTCGGCCGGGTCAACGAGATCATGGCCGAGATTTCGGCCGCCTCGCGCGAGCAGTCGGCCGGTATCGAGCAGGTCAACCAGACCGTGGTGCAGATGGACGAGACCACCCAGCAGAATGCTGCGCTGGTGGAAGAAGCCACCGCTGCGGCGCGGGCGATGGAAGAACAGGCCGAGCAGCTGGCGGTGGCGGTGTCCCGCTTCCGCCTGCAGGCCGACACCCGACCGGCTGCCGCGTTGCGCGCCGCCTGAGCCGGGGCATGAACGACGACGCCCGGCCAAGGCCGGGCGTCGATGTGCCACTGCGTACGTGGTGCGCTGGGCTTAGAACATGCCTTCGAAGGGGTTCCAGCTGGTGTTGCCCTTCACCTGTTCCAGGTAGTAGCTGTAGTTGGTGCTCGAGGCGACCAGGAAGTTCATTGCGATGAACAGTGCGCGGGCCACGATGTCCGGCAGCACCAGGCTGACCGCGATCAGCACGATGTTGATGCCGATCACCACCAGCGCCTTGCGCCACATGCCCAGGATGAACAGATAGATCGCGCCGAAGAAGAAGGCGAAGAAGTTCAGGTTGATCTTCAGGCGGTCGCCGAAGGACAGCGCCTTCCAGGCCTGCTTGAAGCCGGGCTCCTTGGGAGCGCCGTGCTGCTGGAAGAAGTTGAAGCGGAACTGCCACTTCGGGCTGAAGCGGGTCAGGTCAACGGTGTTCATTTATAGGGACTTCCCTGTTAGGAAAACGTTTTCATGATAAGTGAGTCACATTCAGCAAACCAGCTTGGAGCGTCAAAAATGTGACGTTCCTACGGCAAAGGGCTTGCGTCCCGGCGCCGCACCGTCACCCATCCGCCTTGTTTTTAGGATAGGGTGCGCAGTTCCGCTGCCACCCCGGTTGTTCACGGGTAGCAGCGGTATGTCCATGGAGGTTGCATGACCACACCAGCTACACCGGAAAACGCACCCGGACCGGTGCTCCTGCCGACACCCGAAGTGGTGCAGGCACAACAACTGCTCGCCCGCCAGCAACTGGCGGTGGCGATGGACCGTGCACGCATCGCGGCCAGCCGCGACGCTGCAACGGCTGTACTGGAAAACGACTGAGCCTGGAAAAAGCCGCCACGATCGCGCTGGCCTGCTGCCAGCGCGATCGCAGTGCGCATCAGAAGCGCGCGGTCATGCTGAGGAAGTAGCTGCGGCCGGCGACGAAGTAGTCGGTGGCGCCGTCGGCGTACAGCTTCTTGTCGGCCAGGTTGCTGACGCCGCCACGCAGGGTCAGTACATCGTTGACGTTCCAGGCCGCGGTCAGGTCATACAGCGTGTAGGCCTTCAGGAAGGTGCTGACCACGCCGGTCTGCTTGCCGGTGTACTGCGCCGACAGGCTGCTGGAGAACACCGTGTTCGGCGTCCAGTCCAACGACGAATAGCCTGAGAACTCCGGGGTGTCGATCAGGTTGCGGCCAGTGGTCAGGTTCTTGGCTTCCTTCATCCAGGTCGCCGACGTGCGCCAGCGCCAGTGATCGCCGAAGCGGAAGTTGAGGTTGCCTTCCATGCCGCTGGTGCGCGCGCGCTGCACGTTGCTCATGCGCGTCCACCAGTAGCCGTTGAAGAAGCCCAGCGCTTCATACTCGATCTTGTTCCTGAAGTCGGTATGGAAGTAGGTCAGGCCGGCGTCGACCAGATCGTTGTCGAAGCTGACGCCGATCTCGCGGTTGGTGCTGGTTTCCGGGTCCAGGTCCGGATTACCGGCCATGTAGCAGCCGCCACGCACGTAGCCGAGCGGATACAGCGAGGTGCAGCCGCGTCCGCCGGACTGGGTCGCCGCGCTGGGCGAATTCTCGGTCAGGCTCGGCGCGCGGAACCCCTTGGACACGCCGCCACGGATCGTCCACTGCTCGCTCGGGTGCCAGACCAGGTAAGCACGCGGACTGACATGGCTGCCGAACTGTTCATGGTGGTCCAGGCGCGCGCCCAGGGTCAGTGCCAGGGTGCGGTGCAGCTTCAGCTCGTCTTCGACGAACAGCGCCCAGGTGTCCACTTCCAGGCTGGAGCCGACCACCGGGTTGCCGGCGTAGTCAATTGGTGCCTGGCCGATGGTGTCGGTGTTGGTCAGCTCCTGCCGCTTCCACTGGCCGCCCACCGCGAACTGGTGGTCCACGCCCAGGGTGAAGGGCGTGCTCAGGCTGCCTTCGATGATCGTATCGGTTGCCTCGGAGCGACCGGTGGCGCCGATGTCGTTCTTGTACTCGGTCCAGTACGCGCTGAGCTTGGAGGTGCCGAACTCCCACTTGCCGTCGTGGTTCAGCGCCAGCGAACTGCGCTTGAGCTCACTGGCACCCCATGCGCCCTCGTCCTGCTTTTCCAGCGCCTGGGCGATGAAGGCCTGCTGCACGCCGTGGCCAGCTTCCAGCGACACCTCCTGTGCCTCGCTCAGCTTCCACTGCAGCAGCGCGTCGACATTGCGGTCCTTCTCACCGGCGTAGGCGTTGCCGTACACGCCGCCGTTGGAGCGGTCCGAGTCGCGGCGCATGCTGTTGGCACCGATGCGCAGGCCGAAGCGCTCGCCCAGCGGGCCGGAGAAGGTCGCGCCGATCTGCTGGGTATCGCCACGGTCGCCATCCTGCGGCCGGGTGTAGCTGTGGGTCGCGCTGCCGTTCCAGCTGTCACCGATGCGCTTGGTGATGATGTTGATCACCCCGCCCATCGCGTCCGAGCCATACAGCGAGGACATCGGGCCGCGCACTACTTCGATGCGTTCGATCTGGTCGGGGGAAATCCAGTTCAGGTCCTGGCGGCCCAGGTCGGGGCGATAGTTGGTCGAGGCCGAGCTGCCCATGCGCTTCCCGTCCACCAGTACCAGCGTGTAGTTGGACGGCATGCCGCGCAGCTTGATCTTGGACTGCTCGCCAATGGCGCTGAGCCCACCGGTCACGCCCGGAATACGGCTGAGCAGGGTGGCCAGGTCGTGCACCGGCTGGCGTTCGATGTCTTCGCGGCTGATCACGCTGATGCTGGCCGGGGCATCCTTGATCCACTGCTGGTTGCCTGAGGCGGTGACCACCACGGTATCCAGGTCCTTGGTCGAGGCATCGGCGCTGGCTTCAGCGGCGGCAAGGGCAGGCAGGGTCAGCAGGCAGGCGACGGCCAAGGCGCTGGCCAAGCGGGTGCGCGACGGGCGCGCGGAACGAAGAGGGGACATGACGGCTTCCAAGGGAGAGGAGAGACCCGGTGGAAGCAGCAGGCGCACGCAGACAGCAGGCAGCCACCCCTTCCCTGGGTCGTCGGGCGCGCGGAAGGTCCGGCGCAGCTGGGTGGGTCCGGTGCGCGGAGCGCGGCGACCTGCCTGGTTAACGGAATGATAACCGTTCTCGTTTGTTACGATCCAGTATTTTCCGGGATGGATCGACACCCGCGGGGCGCACGGCGTGGTTCGCCTGCTGATTGCTGAATGGGGAGATTTACCGGCGTAGACCTTCGCACCCGGCTTACATTCGGGGCCATAGACTGGGCCGCATTTTTCGATTCCGCCCCGTTGGAGATCGTGTGGGTTCTGGTAGTGACAGACAGCGACTGCGCGGCATGACGCCGTGGCAGACAGGACAAGTGCGGACGCCGGGAATGCGTGCCAGGAACCTTGGTGCATGCAGCCTGGCCGGGACGGCCGGTCCTGCGGCCTGCAGGGAGTAGGCGGCCATGGGGAGTGAAACCATCGACGCGGAACCGGTCACGGCCGGTCCTGACGCGGGCTGGGCCCTGCTGCCGGCCGAAGCACCGCTGGTGATGCCCGAACAGACGCTGCGGCAAGGCACGCTGAAGGTCCGCCGCCATCGCACCTCGCCGCGCATGATCGGCCTGCGTCGCCTGTACATCCTTGGCGGCACGGTGGCGATGACCGCCGTGGCCACCCGGATGATGTGGCGGGTGCTGTCCGGCAACGGCATCAGCGTTCTGGAGGCCTGCCTGCTGGTGCTGTTCGTCGGCCTGTTCGCCTGGATCGCGCTGTCCTTCGCCAGTGCGGTGGCCGGCTTCCTGACGGCCGTGTTCGACCGGGGCTACCGTCTGGGCATCGATCCGGACAAGCCGCTGCCCACCGTGCACAGCCGCACCGCGCTGCTGATGCCCACTTACAACGAAGACCCGCGCCGGTTGCTGGCCGGCCTGCGCGCGATCTACGAATCGGTGGCGGCCACTGGCCAGTTGCAGCGTTTCGATTTCTTCGTGCTCAGCGATACCCGCCGCGAGGACATCGCGCGTGCCGAAGAACAGGTGTTCGCCGAACTGCGCGAGCTGGTGCCCGATGGGCGTGCGCGACTGTTCTATCGCCGCCGTGGCGACAACAGCGCGCGCAAGGCCGGCAACATCGCCGACTGGGTACGCCGTTTCGGCGGTGCCTACCCGCAGATGCTGATCCTGGATGCCGACAGCCTGATGACCGGTGACAGCATCGTGCGCCTGGTCGCCGGCATGGAGCACAACGCCGACGTCGGCCTGATCCAGACCCTGCCGTCGGTGATCGGCGGCCGCACCCTGTTCTCGCGCATGCAGCAGTTCGGCGGGCGCGTGTACGGGCCGGTGATCGCCCGTGGCGTGGCCTGGTGGCACGGTGCCGAAAGCAATTACTGGGGGCACAACGCGATCATCCGCACCCGTGCCTTCGCCGACCACGCTGGCCTGCCGGAGCTGCCGGGGCGCAAGCCGTTCGGCGGCCACGTGCTCAGCCATGATTTCGTGGAAGCGGCGCTGATGCGCCGTGGTGGCTGGGCCGCGCACATGGTGCCCTACCTGGGCGGCAGCTACGAGGAAGGCCCGCCGACGTTGACGGACCTGCTGGTGCGCGATCGCCGCTGGTGCCAGGGCAACCTGCAGCACGGCAAGGTGGTGGGCAGCCGTGGCCTGCACTGGATCAGCCGCGTGCACATGCTGATCGGCATCGGCCATTACTTCACCGCACCGATGTGGGCGATGCTGATGCTGATCGGCATCGCCATCCCGCTGTTCCAGGAAGGCATCGATTTCAACGCCCTGCTGCACCTGTCGCCCAGCGTGTACTGGCGTGCGCAGGATGAAGAACAGGTGGTGCGCCTGTTCGCCGCCACCATGGCGGTGCTGCTGATGCCCAAGGTGCTGGGTTACTTTGCGATGCTGCTCGATCCGGTTGAACGCCGTGGCTGTGGTGGCGCGATCCGGGCGTTCCTGTCGATGCTGGTGGAAACCGTGCTGGCCGCGCTGATGGCGCCGGTGGTGATGTACGTGCAGTCGCGCGGTGTGGCCGAAGTGCTGTCCGGCCGCGACTCGGGCTGGGATGCACAGCAGCGTGACGACGGTGGCATCTCGTGGATTTCGCTGGTGCGCGGCTACGGCGGCCTGGGCGTGTTTGGCGCCTTCATGGGCGTGCTGGCGTGGGCGGTGTCGCCGTCGCTGGCGGCCTGGATGGCGCCGGTGGTGATCGGCATGGTGCTGGCGGTGCCGGTGGTGGCCCTGACCTCGCTGCGCGGGCCGGGTGCCTTCCTGCATCGCCTTGGCCTGCTCGACATCCCTGAAGAGAACATCCCGCCGCCGGTGCTGGTGCGCGCCGCACAGCTGCGCCGGGAAGCGGCCGAGCAACCGCCGCTGTACTGATCGCACCGTGCCAGCGGCATAATGCGGCTTGAACGTACAGGAGCCGCAACATGCTGCAAACGGTGGAACAGGAAACCGGCACCTCGCCGCAGTGGTCGGTGATCTGGCTGCACGGCCTCGGTGCCGACGGCCATGATTTCGCGCCGATCGTGCCCGAACTGGTGCGTCCGCACTGGCCGGCGCTGCGCTTCGTGTTCCCGCACGCACCGGTGCGGCCGATCACGATCAACAACGGCGTGCCGATGCGTGGCTGGTACGACATCGTTGGCATGGACTTCCGTTCGCGCGCCGACATGACCGGCGTGCAGGAGTCGGTGGCGCAGCTGGATGCGCTGATCGCCCGCGAGATCGAACGCGGTGTCGCCGCCGATCACATCTTCCTGGCCGGCTTTTCGCAGGGCGGGGCGGTGATCCTCAGCGCCGCGCTGGCACGCACTGCACCCTTGGCCGGCCTGATCGCACTGTCGACCTACCTGCCGGATGCCGAAAGCGCGTCGCGCGTCGATGGCGCGGTGGACGTGCCGGTGTTCATGGCCCACGGCAGCAGCGACCCGGTGATCCCGCAGGCAGTGGCCGCGCACAGCGCCGAGACGTTGCGCACGCTCGGGCTCGACGTGCAGTGGCACAGCTACCCGATGGCCCACCAGGTCTGCGCCGAGGAAATCGACGCGTTGGGCGACTGGCTGCAGGCACGCCTGGGCGTCGCCTGACCCATGGCCGCAAGCGCTGCCACCCCGTGGATGCCGGAACTGTGCCGCTTGCCGCGGTTGGCAGCGATGCTCGGCCTGGCCGAACTGGTGGTGGTGGTGCTGGCATTGGCGCCCGATGGCAGCCGCCACTGGACGATGGGTGAACTGGCCTCGGCCAGTGGTTTCGCGCTGTGGCTGGCGCTGGCGGTTACCGCCAGCCTGTGCCTGCTGCGGCAGGCGCTGTCGAAGCTGCCGGAAACGCTGGGCGCCGTCGCCGCCGTCGGCCTGGCCGCGCTGATCGCCATCCTGTGCGCGGGCATCATCCACGCCCTGTATGCCGTGCTGGGCGACAACTTCGCGCGCGGCATCGGCTTCTGGCGCTTCACCCTGGGCAGCGCGGCTACCACGGCGCTGATCACCGCGTTGGCGCTGCGCTACTTCTATGTCAGCGACCGCTGGGCGGCGCAGGTGCAGGCCAATGCCCGCGCGCAGGCTGACGCTCTGCAGGCGCGCATCCGCCCGCACTTCCTGTTCAACAGCATGAACCTGATCGCCAGCCTGCTGCATCGCGACCCGGCGGTGGCCGAGCGTGCCGTGCTCGACCTGTCCGATCTGTTCCGCGCCGCGCTGGGGGCGGGCGAAGGCGATTCGACCCTGCGCGATGAGTGCGAACTGGCCGAGCGCTATCTGTCGATTGAATCGCTGCGCCTGGGCGACCGCCTGCGGGTGAACTGGCAGCGCGATGAACCCCTGCCCTGGGACCTGCCGATGCCGCGGCTGGTGCTGCAGCCCCTGGTGGAAAACGCGGTGCTGCACGGCATCTCGCGCCTGCCCGAAGGTGGCACCATCGAACTGCATCTGGCCTGTGTGGGCAGCGAGCTGCAGATCCGCGTACGCAATCCTGCACCGGATCCGCAGGTGCCCGGGCTGGCCCTGGCGCAGGGAGCAGGCCACGCCCAGCACAGCATCGGCCATCGCCTGACCTGGCGCTTTGGCCGCGCCGCGCGGATGACGGCTGGCTGGAGCGAGGGCTACTATGCCTGTCAGGTGACGGTGCCGATCCAGTGAGGGGACGATCGTGAGGGTAGTCATCGCCGATGACGAACCGCTGGCGCGCGAGCGCCTGCGCAGCCTGTTGGCCGCGCAGGAAGGGGTGGACGTAGTGGCCGAGGCCGGCAACGGCGAGCAGGCCCTGCACGCGTGCGCCGAACTGCAGCCGGACCTGGTGCTGCTGGATATCGCCATGCCCGGCCTGGACGGGCTGGAAGCGGCCCGCCATCTGGCCAGTTTCGAGCCGAGGCCGGCCGTGGTGTTCTGCACCGCCTACGATGCGCACGCGCTGTCGGCGTTCGAGGCAGCGGCCATCGATTACCTGATGAAGCCGGTGCGCGCCGAGCGGCTGGCGGCGGCGATCGCGCGTGCCCGCACCTTCCTGGCCGGCCGTGATGGGCAACCCCAGCACACCGGCGGCCAGGCCCGCAGCATGCTGTGTGCCCGCCTGCGGGGCAGCCTGCGATTGATTCCGCTGGACGATATCCACTATCTGCAGGCCGAAGAAAAGTACGTGGTGGTGCATCACGCGCGTGGCGAGGACCTGATCGAGGAATCGTTGAAGTCGCTGGAGGAAGAGTTCGCCAGCCGCTTCGTGCGCATCCATCGCAACTGCCTGGTGGCGCGCCACGAACTGGTGGAACTGCGTCGTGGCAGTGGTGGCCAGGTGCAGGCGGTGCTGCGGCATGGCAAGCAGCCGCTGGAAGTGAGCCGGCGCTGCGTGGCGACGCTGAAGCAGGAATTGCGGCATCTGTGAGGTTACGCGCGGCCTGCGGCCGCGACTGCTTCGACAGCAACAGCAACAGCAACAGCGGGTTGGTCGGCTCTGTGTTGTTGCGTGTTGGGTGAGGCGGGATGGGCGGGCGGGACACGCCGTAAACCCATCCATGGGGGCTCGATGGCGCCATCCATGGCGCCAACGGTCCCGCCCGCCCACCCCGCCTCGCCCTCGCGAATTTCCCGGTGACGGACAGCAAGAGCGTTGGTGTTATCGGGTGGGGAAAGAG